>CANREU010000062.1 GCA_947629725.1 uncultured Clostridia bacterium | reverse complement strand
AAAGGGGAGCCCGTCGCCTCCGCCGTGTGGCGGAGGGACATGTGCAGCCTCTTCCACACGGCGGAGGCGACGGGCTCCCCTTTGCACTCCCTCCCGCGGTAGAAGGTCACCTCGACGGGAGACAGGTAGTTCTTCTCGGAGAGCTGTGCGGGCGCCGCGCCGCAGATGGGCGCGATGAGAAGATCGCGGCCCAATAAATACTCGTCCCGCCGGCAGGCCCGCCTGTCCTTCGGGTATTCGAGGGCGAGGGAGCGGAACATCGGGATCCCCGTTTCATACGCCTCGTAGGCGAGGGAATAGAGGAAGGGAAGGAGGCGGTAGCGAAGGTGCGCAAAGGCGCGGACGATGGAGAGCGTCTCCCCGTCGTAGAGCCACGGTTCGCGGGTGCGGAGGACCGAATTGGTACAATGGGGTCGGAAAACGGGCGATAAGGCGCCGTATTGCATCCAGCGGATGAACTGCTCTTTGTCGGGATTTCCCGTGTGGCCGCCGCAATCGGAGTTCATGTAGGGAATGCAATTTTCGGAGCAGCGGACGAGGTCCTCTATCTCCTGTGCGAGGGCGCAGGAGGAGCTCCCGATGTCCCCCGTCCACTGGATGGAGTAGCGGTGGGAGGCGCTGTCGCAGATGCCCATGTAGTCGCCGTTCGCGATGTCGACGGCGTTCCCCATCACGACGGGGCGGCGATAAACTTCCCCGCCCTTTGCAAGGCGCCTATAGTGGCGCTCGGTGACGTCGTGGTAGAGATAGAGCCCGAGGGTCTCCCAGCGCACGTTCGGGCTCGGGGAGACGAGGTGGGTCTGCCAATTTCTGTCGTACCACCAGGTGTCGAGCCCCTTTTCGAGGAGGGCGCGGAGGTTCTTCTCGCGGAAGGCAATTTCGCGCGGGGCGAACACATGGGCGCCCCCGCGGGGCTCGGGATGGTCGTTGAACATCACCTCCACGCCGCGGCTGTGGGCGAAGGCGAGAAAGCCCTCCATGTCGGGGAAGAGGGTGCGGTCGATCTCATACCCCGTCCCCTTTTCGGAGACCCGCCAATCGGTGTCGATCACGAGGTTATCGAGGGGGACGCCGTGGCGCTCGTAGGCGAGGATGACCTCCTCCGCCTCCTCCTCGGTGTAGGCATAGTACTTGGAATTCCAGCCGCCGAGGGTCGCAAGACGGACAAATTCGCACCGCCCCGTGAGAGCGACGTAGAGCGCGCGGAGCTTCTTGCAGTCGCCGCCGCAGAGGAGGAGATAGACGTCCCGCACGTTCTCGCGGACGCGGTAGTTCCCCTTCCGCGAGGCGGAATATCCTCCCTCGGGGATGAGGATACGGGGAGTATCCGAGAGGGCGAAGACGGCGGGCGTCTTCTGCGGGGGAGGGAGCTCGCCGCTGTTTTTCAGAGGTTTGTAGCGGTAGACCGTTCTTCCGTCCCGAAGGAGACGCATGCCCCGAAGCCCGCCCTTTGCGGGGAGGACGAGGGTATATTCGCCGAAATGGAGGACGTTGCCCTCCGCGCTCCCCTCTCTTCCCCCGCCGACCGACTTGCGGTTCGGCACAAAGAAAGTGTTTTCGTCGCAGAATTTGCCGCGGACGGCCTGCTCGACGCGGACGGCGTCCCCGTAAAATTCCACTCTTACGTTTCCGTAGATATACCGTTCCATGACTATCTCTCCGCCTTCAAAGTCCCGCCGTGCGCGAAAAGGGGGCAGATGCGCGCCGTGCGGCTGTCGGGAAGGGACTTATCCGCCGAGTAGTCGCGGGCGTGGTACACGAGCCAGAGCTTGCCGTCCTCTTCAAGGACGCTGTTGTGCCCCGTCCCCTCCTCCGCTTCGTTGCGGCAAAGAAGGGGGGCATACACGGTTTCGGAGGGCATCTTGCGGAAGCGGAGCTTTTTGAGATCGTCCTCCTTGCCGTGCGCGTAGGCGTAACCCAAGAAATACTTTTCGTTTTCGTAGCAGTTGCCCGAGTAGGTGATGTAGTGATCGTCCCCCACGCGGAAGTAAAACGCCCCCTCCACCGTGTGCCAGTGCTGCCCCTTGCGGAAGCGGTCGCGGCGGAAGATCTCCTCGTCGAGGGTGGGACGGACGACGGGCACCGCCTTCCCCTCCGCCGTGAACATATCGGTGAGTTTATCGACTGCGATATACGTCCCCGCGCGCTCCGCCTCCCAGTCGTTGAGGGAGTAGAAAATGTAGTAATTTTCGCCGCTCTTTACGACGTGCGGGTCGATGGAGAAGGGCGGGAGCACCGTTTTGCGGTAGACAAAGGGCCCCTCGGGGGAATCGCTCGTGGCGACGCGGATCGCCTGCTTATGCATATCCTCCGTGCCCTCGGGCACGCAGGAGTAGTACATGTAGTAGGTCCCCTCCCGCTCGATGACGCAGGGCGCCCAATACTCCTTCATGCCCCGCTCCGCGAGCGTTCTGCCGAGATACTTCCAACCCGAAAGGAGGCTGCGGGAGACGTAGGTCTCCACGCCGTCCGTGCCCGTCGCGTAGATGTAGTAGTTGCCGTTTGCCTTCAGAATGTAGGGATCGCCCTGCGAGGCGGGCGCCCCCTTTTCGGGTAAGATGAGTTTCATGGCGATGTGGTGTGCGCCGCGAAAAACGCGGCGCACACGTTCTCCTTTTTGTTTTTACGCCTGTTTTGCGGCAAATTCCGCCGCCGTGTAGATACCCGTGCCGTCGACGACAGCGGGGTTGTTTTCGATATGCTCGTTCTTCGGCATCCACCACGGGTCGCCGTCGCCAAGCGCCGCATTGTTGATCCCGTCGCCGTTCGTCTTCCACGCCACGCCCACCTGGATCGAACCGTTCTTCACCATGTAGTCGTAACCGCCGAGGAAGACGCTGTAAGGGATGAACACCTCGATGACCGTGTGTTCGTCCGCGGTGCCGTGGCCCGTGACCGTCTCGTGGACGAGCTTCGCCTGCATGCCGCTTGCGCTCACCGTGCAGCCGCCCGCCGAGGCGTGCACCCAGAACTGCGTGGGCATCTTGTTGCCGTTGCCGCCCCAGTTCCTGCCGATGCGGAGCTCTAAATTGGTGTGGTCGTACCACGCGCCCGCGCTTTCGACAAACTCGGAGTGGTAGGCCTCCGCCGCGAGGTAGAGCCCCTCTTTCGTGAGCTTGCCGTGGAAGGTGACGCTCTTTCCGTCGTAGAGGTCGGTGCCCCGGATCCCGAGGGTATGGTCGCCCGCCCAGTCGGTGAGGACGCCGTCCACCGTGATGGAATGATCTTCGGCCGCGCTGTCCGCGCCGAACTTCCAATCGGGATGGGCATACTCCTCGCTGAGGTAGAGCCCTTCGCGGGTGACGGTGGCGAACATCGAGGGATCGTCGGGCCACACGCCGTAGGGCGCGTACCAAGTATCGCCGTCGCCCGAATAGTTGACCGAGCCGCCCGGGATCTTTTCGGCGTCGCCGTTGTTGTAATCGCCCGTCTTGAGGGCAAGGCCCACGGTGAGCGAGCCGTCCGCCTTCATGAGCTGGCGGAAGTTGGCGATGGGAATGAACACTTCAAACACGCTGTGGTGCTCGGTGCCCTTCGCGGTGCCCGCCTCGTGGGTGTATTTATACTCCACCCCGTCGGTGGAACCCGCATCTCTGCCCAACCGCACGACCGCAAGGCTTTCGCTGCCGCTCGCGATATAGACGTAGTAGTGGTTCGCGTTATCCCCGTCGTTGAGACGGATCTCAAAGTTGAAGTTGTTGTACCACTCGGTCTTGCCGGAGACCGTCGTCTTGTTGTGCCAGAGCTCGGCCGCGAGATATAGACCGTCGTTGCGGATGACGCCGTACCACGTCGCCTCGCGCTTGTCGCTTTCGGCGGGCGCATGGGAGGAGAGCGTCTTGCTCTCGAGGGCTTCCCAGTCGGAGAGGCTGCCGTCCGTCTTGACCTTCGGCTTCCATGCGGCGACGAACTCCACGTTCTTTGCGGGCATCTCGAAGGCGGCGTCGGGGGAATAGGTCTTGCCCTCGAAAGTCCACCCGAAGAAGTCGTACTCGGCGCTGGAGGGAAGGTCGGCGGAGAGGTCCACCTGCTCGCCCTCGATGTATTTGCCGCCCTCGGGAGCGTTGCCCGAGACCGTGCCGCCGAGATCGTAGGAGAGGGTGTATTCCTGTGCCCAGACGGCGGTGAGCTCGACGTTGTCCTCGCCGATGCTGCCCTTGCCGCCCGCCTCATACATGCTTTCGCCGTCCGTCCAGCCCATGAAGCGGTAGCCCGCGCGCGCGAGGTTGCCCTGCTCTGCGACGTCGAACCTGTCGCCCGGGGCGTATTCGTTGGTGTCGGCGGGAAGATCGCCCGTCACATCGCCGTCTCCCTTCTGATAGGTGACGTGATAGGTGCCCGTGGCGTCCAGAGAGATCCACATCGCGGTGAGTTCCGCGGGGCCGTCCGGCATGACGAACGGGTCGCCCGCGGCATAGCGGCGGGACCCGTCCGACCAGTTGAGGAAGCGGTAGCCTTCCTTTGTGAAGGCAGTGGGCGCTTTGAGGACGACCGTATCGCCGCCGAACACCGACTCCGTGTAGTCCTCCCCTTCGCCCGCGCCCGCCTTGTAGGTGAGCACGTACTCCTCTCCGATCCCGCCTTTGGCGACGCGGAGCTGGTTCTCTTTGGGATCGCCCGCGAACGACCACCAGTTGGTGCCGCCGAGGAGGGCGCCCGCCTCATCGTTGTTCTTTGCTTTGAACGCGAACCCGACTTTCAGTTCGCCGTCCGTGTCGAAGCCGTCCTTTTCGAGGGAGGCGAATGGCACGAAGATCTCGCCGACCGTGTCGTACTGCCGCTCCTCGTTGCGGACCGTCGTCATCACGGCGTCCATGTAGCCGCTCGTGCCGAACGCGGTGAGGGCGTAGTGCCGGTTTTCCGCGCCGCCGTCCACGAAGAACTCGATGTTGGTGTTCTCCCACCACGCGTCGTCCCACTTGGTGACGGGCGCGTTCACGAGGTGGTGCACCTCATAGGCGAGGTAGAGACCGTCCTGCCCGCGGAAGGAGCGCACCTTCATCTTGTTGCCGTTCGGGTCGGAGACCTCCTTATAGTGGAGGTTGACCGCCTCGTCCGTCCAGTCGGAGAGGTCGCCGTCGATCTTGCGGTCCTTCGCGAGGTACTTTGCGACCTCTTCCGCGACCTTCGCCTCGTCCGTTTCATACTCGATGGCGCTGTATTTTGCCATCGTGTTGAAGCACATGAATCCCGGGATCGCCCCCTCGGAGGGGTCGGCGAAGCCGTGCACCGTCTTCACGAGGACGCCGTCGAGCACGAAGTAGAGGTCTCCGCCGTAGTAGATGGTCTGGAGCGGGATACTGCTGTACCCCTCGATCTTCCCCTTGCCCCAGTGATCCGCCATCGAGGTGGAGGCGTTGGTATTCCACTGCCAATCGGTGCCGTCCCTCGTCGTCTGCACGGCACGCACGGTGCCGAAGTTGGCGGCCTTTCTTTCCGCCGCGTCGATGTGGAAGGATTGCAGGGCGTGTTCGGACTTATTCACGAGCCCGAACTTGGGATATTGATCGTTGTTCAAAAAGCCGTTGCTCCCCCCGCCGACGACGGAGACGTTCGCCTTGAGGGAATACGCCTTCTGCGGCGCGCTGCCGAAGTAGTAGAACTCGTTGCCGCCCTTGTCGTTCTCCGCGGTCTTCTCATTCGACGTGAAGCCCGCGGTGTGCCCCGTCATGCCCGTGCCGTCGACGACGTACCACGTCGAGGGGTTGTCGAGGTTGCACCCGAGCATCAGCGTCCACGTCGCACGCGTGCTGTTCGTGACGTCCGGCAGGGTGTTGAAGGAGGGCGCGCAGATGACCGACCCGGGCTTTTCGGAGAGCCCGAGGGCGGCGTAGCGCACATAGATCTCCGCGGAATACCCGTCCGCCTCCCCGTTGAGTTCGCCGTTCACGTGCACGGCGCCCATCTCGGGGATGTACTTCTTGGAATAGGTGTAGCCGTCCTCCGAGCGGAAGCCGACCCACTGTTCGGTGGTGCCGTCCGCGCCGAGACGGAGCTGGATGGCGTTGACGTTGAGGCTCGTCGTGCCGAAGGGGGCGACCTGAATTTCCACGCTCGTGTTGTTATACACGGCGTTGCGGGGGTTGTAGTTGACATTCTTGTCGTCGGAGACGAAGCCGAAGAACACCCCTTCCTCCCCCATGTGGGCATAGACCTTCATGTTGACGTCGTTCACGTCGGAGAAGCTCAGGTAGCCGTCGCCGTATTCGGAGGCGTTCACGACGCCGTCCACCTCGATGTTCGTATCGGGGTATTCGAGATCGCGCCAGTTTTTCTCCTCCGCGCCGCCCTCAAAGGAATATTCTTTGAAGCTGTAACCGCAGCCCGCCAGCCCCACCGCGAGGGTCCCCGCGGCGAGAACGGAGAGAGTTGCCAGTAAGAATGTTTTCTTTTTCATGCTTCTTCCTCCTTATTTGCCGAGCACCATGATCTCGTCGAGGGCGCGAGCCTCCCCCGTGACACTGGGCAAAACGATCTTGATAGACTTCACGAGCATGGGTTTGAATTCGAGGGCGAAGGTGCCGCCCGTCACGTAGTACTGCTCGCCGGGATAGTACCTGTCGTAGTCGTATTGGAGCGCCCCGGTGTAGGCGACGCCCGTCGTCTTGCCGTCCTTAAAGGCGAACTCGAGCCTCGTGATCCTGCCGACGGAGAGCTCGTAGGTGTAGGCGTTCGCGATGACGACCGCCGCGATCTCGCGGTAGGTCCCGAAGTCGAGGGTGATCTCCACCGAGCCCTCCCCCATCTCGTATTCCTTGATGACGGAGAGGTCGTCGTGCACCTTGATGAGCCCGTCGGTGAGGTATTTCACGTCGCTCCCCTCCGCCGTGTTGGTGCTCTTGACCGTAGCCTCCCCCGCGATGTTCTTCCACTCCGCCGTCGTGAGCGGCATGTGGGAATAGCTGGGGCCGTTGCAGTGAGGGACTTCGCGCCCCTCTTCGTTCTCCACCCACTTGATCTCGTCGAAGGCGACCGCACGCGCGCCGCCGCCCAGTGCACGGTCGGTGTGGGCGTGGTAGACGATGTAGGTGTTCCCGTTCGCGGTGACGAAGCTGTGGTGCCCCGTGCCGCTCATCCACTCACCTTCCCTGTAGAGGAGCCAGCCGCCCTCTTCGAGGAGGAGTTTTCTGAAGGGACCCATCGGGCTGTCGCCGACGGCGACGCGCACCGAATAGCCCACCTGCGTGTAGCTGTTGGCGGAGTACATGAGGTAGTACTTATCCCCGTGCTTTGTCATGAAGGGCGCCTCGTTCACGCTCCCCTCCGCAAGGGAGGGATAGTTCGCGGCCTCCTTGTTGTCGCCGATGTTGACGAGGTTCGCCACCGTGAGTTTTTTCAGCTGCGTGTAGTCGGGCGTCCAGTCGTCGTTCATCTTGAGGACGCCGATCGCCGAGGTCGCCTTCCCGTCCCCGAGGTCCTGCACGAAGTAGAGGTACTTCTCGCCGTCCTCGTCGATGAAGGGGCTCGCGTCGATGACCTTCATGAACCCGGGGAGCTCGCCCGGTTTCAGGGCGTCCCCCTTCTGCCAGCTCTCGTCGATCGCGGTGCCCGCGGGCATCCGCGCAAAGTCGACGAGGGGCTTATAGACCATGAGTTTGCCGTTGCCGAGGCCGGCCTGTCCCGCCGCCCAGTCGTCCGCAACGGGCGCCCACTCCGCCTTTTCTTCGGCGGTGCCCGTGTCGTACTTCCACTTGGCGTACTGCGTGAAGGGCCCCTGCGGGGTCTCGCTCACGGCGACGTCGATGTAGAAGGTGAGCCCCTTGAAGAGGTAGCCCGCGTTGTAGAACATGAGATAGAGCCCCATGTCCTCATCGTAGATGACCTCGGGCGCCCAATAGTTCGCCGTGGAGAAGGCGGTGTAGGTGACGTCCCCTACCATATACATGGTGGGATTGTAGGCGACGCCCATGCACTCCCAATCGTTGAGGTTCTTGCTGCGGTAGGCGAGGTACCCCGTCGCGCCGATGGGGTCGGAGGTATTGTACATGTAGTAATACCCCTTCTCCGCCCCCTCCGTGATGTAAATGGCGGAGGGGTCCGCGCCGAGGGTCTTCAGATCGTTCTGATACATGATGTCGTGGTCGTATTCGCTCTCGAGGGCGTTGCCGAACTCGTCCGTCTCGCTCTTGTAGTAGTGATACGAGAGGGGCACGTTGCCTGCGTCGCAGCCCGTGAGAGCGCCGGCGGCGGCTCCCGTGAGAAGCAGCGCGCCGACAAAGAGTGCAATCGGTTTTTTCATAAATTCTCCTCCTTACTTATTTTAATCCCGATACCGCGATGCCTTCGATGAAGTACTTCTGCGCCACGAGGTAGATAATGATGGTGGGCAGAAGGGCGATCACCGTGGACGCCATCAGCTTGTTCTTCTCGGTGAATTGGGTCGAGAAGGCGTAGAGGGCGACCTGTAACGTCGCAAAATCGGTGCCCGAGACATAGAGCATGGGGCCGAGATAGTCGTTGTAGCCGCCGACAAATCCCAAGACCCCCTGCGCGATGAGGGCAGGCACGGAGAGCGGGAGCATCATCTTGAAGAACATGCCGAAGTAGCCCACGCCGTCGAGACGCGCCGCTTCGAGAGTCTCCGAC
>CANREU010000061.1 GCA_947629725.1 uncultured Clostridia bacterium | reverse complement strand
AAACTGGATGACGGCACTGTTCTCAACGCCGTCGTCAAGGACAACAGCGCGAGCCCCTTCGATAAGCTGATCACGACGGAAAACAGCACGGTCGACCGCACGACGGGCGTGATCACCCTCAAGAACCTCAACACCGAGGCGACCGTGTATGTGTACGACGAGAACTATGCTCTCCTCCACACCTTCAAGCCGACGGCCGCAACGCAGACCTTCGGGATCGCGGAGTTCCACCTCCCCGAAACCTCCTACGAACTGCACTTCATTCAGGCGGCAGAGGCGACGGAGGACCCGAGCACGGGCACGAACTTCTCCGACGAGACGGTCGTCGCGGTGCTCGGCGTCGACATCGTGCAGGACAGCGCGATCGTGAAGAGCGGCGAGGCGACTCCCGTCCTCTTCACTCCCCATGCGGCGCACGGCGTCACTTCCCTCGAGCTCACTACGCCCGAAGGGGTGAAGTACGACCTCACGGAAGGCTTCTACTACCGCGCTCTCTCCAACGGCGAATACACCGTAACGCTCACTTCGGGCACCGGGAGCTACACGACGACCTTCACCGTCGACAACATCGACGCGGTGGACTTCGGCGTGACCCTTCCCGGAGACTGGGCGCAGGATAAGGCGCAGGTGACCTTCAAGCCCGAAGCAAAGTTCGGCGTCACCGAATTCAAGGTGGACGACGGCGCGGCCCTCGAGGACGCAGACGGCGTGTACACCTTCGAGGCGACGGAGAACGGCGAGCACGTGGCGCACCTCACGACGGGGAAGGGCAACACCTACGACTACACCTTCACCGTATCGAACATCGACGCGGAAGAGCCTACCGTGAACTTCACCCTCGACTTCTCCGCGGGCGGCGCGGCGCTCGGCTTCGAGGCGTATTCCGCCTCGGGCGGCACCCTCTCCGTGAAGATCGACGGCGGGGATGCGCAGGAGATCACCGACCTTGCTTCCGTCTCCATCGAGGCGGCGGGCAAGTATGAGTTCTCCTACACGAGCGGCACGGGCAAGACCACCGCGACCTACACCTACTACGTCACCCACGGCGCCGAGAAGGCGGTCCTCGCCTCCGTCACCGTCGGCAAAGACGGCACGGTCACCGTCTCCGAGAAGACGAGAGCCGCCCTTCCCGCAAAGCTCTACCGCGCGGGCGAGAGCGCTCCCATCTCTTCCATGAAGGCGGAGAAAGCGGGCAGGTATTATCTCGAGATCGGCGGCGGGAATGAAACGGAGATCGTCGTCTTCGATGTCTCCGCGGCTCCCACCAAGCTCGAAAATGCCAACGGCTCCAACGGAAACGGCAGCCTTGCCGTGATGATCGCAGGCATCGTCATCGGTGCGGCGGCACTTCTTTCCGCGGGTGCGGTCATTCCCACGCTCATCTTCAAAGGGAGGAAAAAGTGATGAACGCTACGATCAAGAAAACGTCGGTCGCCCTCCTTGCGGGTGCGTGCCTTGTGTGCGCGGGGGCGGGGTTCGCCCTCCGCGCCCCCCAAAGGGCGTATGCGGCCGAAAGCTATGTCGCCTATGTGAACGTCGGTGCGGACGCCTCCGCGCTCGAGAACGACGGGCTGCTCTCCCTCACGGCAAAGGGCTTTGAGGCGACCGTCCCCGGCACGGTGACGGAGGGGGATTCCCTCTTCACCTCCTACTCGAAGAACGCGACGTACACCGCCGCTTCCCTCCCTTCGGCGAACTATGAAGTTGCGATCGCCGTCGTCGCGGAGGCGGGGCTCGAAGTCAAAGTCAACGAGACGGCCGTCACCGTCCCCGAAGACGCTTCGGGCAACCTCGTCCTCCACACCACGGCGGAGAGCGCGACCGAGATCGCCATCGAGGTCACGGGCAAATTCTGCGGCGCGATGATCGCCGAAGCGGGGAGCGACGCGCTCTTCGGGCTCGATTTCGCGCCCGGGCAGGTCATCCCTTACGGCGCCCTTTTGGAGGACGTCCTCGCAAAGCCCACCGCCTACTATGTGAACGGCAGCTCCGCGGAGCTTGAAGTGGAGTACGGCGACATCACCGCGAACACGGGCGTCGACCTCAACTTCACGACGGTGGAGGATGTGAACGCCGCGATCAAGGTCTCGGAAGAACTCACCGTCAACGTGAAGTGCAACATCACGACGATGCCCGACGACCTCGTGTATTTCATCAACTGCGGCTCCTTCACGGTGGACGGCGCCGACCCCAACACCGCCGATAAGAAGTATTCCTACAACAAAAAGATCTTCGAGTACTACGGCGAGGCCCTCCTCAACAAGGACGCGGACGGCAACTATATCCCCGACCAGGTCTCCTCGGCGAGCACCACATGGGGGAGATATACGAAGGGCACGTGGGCGAGCCCCGGCGACTCCACCTTCCCCTACAACTCCATCGTGTGGACGAACACGGCGACCGACCTCGGCTACTATCTCACCGGCCTCGACGCCGCAACGCCCTACCGCATCTGGATCGGCACCCTCTCCCACTGGCACGCGAGAACCTCCGACATCACCTTCAACGGGCAGACGATCGGCACCGGCGAGCTCGTGATCGGCGCGGAGAAGGGGATCACGGTCGTGGAGAATGTCAAGCCCGACGCCACGGGCCTCATCAACATCCACATGACCCAGCGCGGCTCCCAGAACGAGCCCACGATCTGCTTCCTCGGCGTGCAGAAGATGGAGACGGCGGTCCCCGCCGTTCCCTCCGACCCCGTCGGCGAGACCACGGTCGGCATGGAACAGCACGACTACACCTTCACGGGCGCCACCGAGGGCGCCAAAGTGCAGCTCTACAACGCGGCGAAGCCCAATCAGGTCCTCTTCGAGGAGACCATCGACAAGGAGAAGATCTCGGGCGGCAGCTACACGATCGACTGGGGCACTCCCTTCTCCGTCGCGCAGTTCTACGTCGTGCAGGTCAATAAGGGCGGCGCGAGCCGCGGCATGCTCGTCACCATCACCGACATCGAGAACTTCGAGGCAAAGTCCGTGACCGAAGGCTACACGACGGATAAAGTCACGGTCTCCCTCAAAGCGGAGGCGGACAGCGGCATCGCGAGCTGGGAATACCGTCTCGGCGAGTACGGCGAGGCGCACGTCACGACCTTTGCGGAGCGCCCCTCCAAGCTCGACGTCACCTTCGACGTGGAGGAGAACGGCGACTACTACATCGTGGTCACTTCGGGCCGCAACGTCACCTATCAGGAAGTGCTCACCGTGGGTCAGATCGACCGCGAGCGCCCCGTCATCCTCATCACGCCCTCGAAGGACGGGTGGAGTTCGGGCAGTTACAACGTGACCCTTGCGGTCAACTCCGTGGCACCCGTCTCCGAGTATAAGCTCCTCCGGAACGGCGAGGTGAAGGTCACGGCGGAGACGATCCCCGCGGGCATCAAGTTCACCGAGACGGGCGAATACGTCGTATTCGTGCGCACGGCGGCGGGGCAGTCCGCGCAGGCGGCTGTCCGCGTGAGCGACAAACCCACCGTCACGCAGGTGACGAAGACCTCCACGAGAACGGGGGCGCGCTACACCTTCGGGAAGACGGGGGACTTCGACATCGCCGCGGTCACCGTGTTCAAACTCACCTCAAGCGGCGTGCAGCGCGAGACGGTCGTCTCGGGCAACAGCGTCGAGCTCGGCACCCGTAACGGCGCAGGCACCTATGTGGCGACGGTCACGACGACCACGGGCGAGACGGAGATGTTCTCCTTCACCGTGGAGAGCGGCGACCTCCGCTCTGGCGGCTCGGGCGATAGCTCCGCCGCACAGCTCGCAGCGGGCATCGTCGTCGGCGTCGGCGGGCTCCTTCTCGCGGGCGCGGGCATCGTCACGACGATCCTCCTTCTCAAGAGGAGACACTGAAAGAAACAGGGGAACGCGGCGCGTGAAAGCCGCGCGCCGCGCGACCCGTCTCTTTTGTGAAAAAAGGGGGGTTACATGCTGGAACTTGATATGGGCAACGGCGCTCTGTCGTCGGGGAGGATCTCACTCAAGATCCGCCGCGTCGGGCAGGAGCACTGCGATCCCAAAAAGAAACATGAGTGGAGGAAGTGGGATACCTACGATTCCATTCACTTCGTGCTCTACGGTTCGGGCACCCTCGTCGCGAACGGCGAGGCGCACCGCCTCTCGAAGGGGGACGCCTTCCTGCTCTACGCCAACCGCGAATACGAGTACTACCCGAGCCCCAACGACCCGTGGTCGTATGTATGGGTGGACCTCTACAGCAACGATACCCGCGCTCTCTTCGAGCCGTGCGGCATCACGCCCGAGAAGCCCTACATCCGCCTCGGCGACATGCCCGCCGTCATAGGGCTTTTGAAGTCCCTCTACGAGGCATACGACGCGAGCGATACGCAGCAGCTGAATTGCTCCGCCTACTTCCTTTTGGTGCTCGCCGAGCTCATCAAGAACGCTTCGAGCGGGCACAGAGGGGAGCTCTCCCTCGTGAAACAGCGGCACGTGCGCGACATCGTCACGCATATCAACAACAACTTCCGTCTTCCCCTCACCTTGCAGGACATCGCGTCGCAGAACCACCTCTCGGTGAGCCGCATGATGGCGCTCTTTGCGGAGGTCGTGGGCATGTCGCCCATCGCCTATCTGAACCGCTTCCGCGTCTCCGCCGCATGCGACCTTCTCCGCAAAACGGAGATCCCCATCGGCGAGATCGCCGCGGCGGTCGGCGTGGAGGATCGGCTCTACTTCTCGCGCATGTTCCGCAGATGGAAGGGCGTGAGCCCGCGGGAATACCGCGCGAGCGACACGAAGGAAGACCCGTATGCTTGGCTGAAAGAGAGAAATATCGACTACAGGTGATCAATTTCGGCGGGAAACCGCAAAAATCAAGGAGGAAATTATGCTGAAAAGAATTGCAGGCGTCGCCATGAGCGCGCTCGTCGCCGCCACCCTCGCGTGCGGAACGGCGAACGTGCCCGCGGCAACCGTACCCGCTCCGTCCGCGGCGCCCGCGGCGGAAGCGGCGGCAGACAAAGGCGCCTACCTCTTCGTCCACTTTGTGGGAAGCGAAGGATACGACGAGGAGCAGGTATACTTCTCCGTCTCGGAGGACGGCTACGCATGGCATACGCTCAACGAGAAGAAGCCCGTCTTCAAGAGCACGGTGGGCGAACAGGGCATCCGCGACCCGTTCATCATGAAGAAGCAGGACGGGGGTTACGTCATCATCGCGACCGACCTCTCGATCTACAACCTCGTTCAACAGGGGAAAGACGCATGGAGCTACTGCCAGAGCGACGGCAGCAAGAACCTCGTCGTTTGGGAATCGGAGGACCTTCTCGACTGGGGCGCCCCCAATCTCGTCGAGGTCGCGGTCGATAACGCGGGCTGCACATGGGCACCCGAGGCTATATGGGATCCCGAAGTGGAGCAGTACATGGTGTTCTGGGCTTCCCGTATCAAAGACGAGGGCAAACAGCGCGTCTACCGCGCCTACACGCCCGACTTCAAGAAGTTCTCCGAGCCCGAGGTGTACATCGAGAACGACGATTCCCGTATCGACACCACGATCGTGGAGGAGGACGGCGTCTACTACCGCTTCACCAAGAACGAGGGCGGCAGCGCGAAGTGGGTGTACATGGAAAAGAGTACGTCCTTAAGCGGTCCCTTCAAGTATGTGAATTCCTATACCCTCAACGACGAGCCCTACTATAAGACGGGGCAACAGGACGGGACCCCTTACGAAGGCCCCACCGCCTACAAACTCAACGACGGCACGGGCTGGAACCTCCTTCTCGATAACTACGACTACAAGCCCTTCCACACCGACGACCTTGCCTCGGGCAAGTTTACGAGCGCGGGCGCCTTCAGCTTCGGCGGGCTCAGATTCCGCCACGGCTCCGTCCTTCCCATCACGAAGGCGCAGTACGACGCGCTCGTTGCAAAGTGGCCGCTCGCTCCCGAAGACGAACCCGACAAGACGACGGGCGAACTCATCTACTCCCTCGACTTTGAGGAGAACCTCAACGCGGGCGAGGGCACGGTGCAAACGGCGGCTACGGCAATGGGTTCGGGTCTCACCTATATCGACGGCTACAACGGCGGCAAGGCGATCCAATTCAGCAGCGACGCGAAGAGCAACGTCCATCTGCCCGGCACCATATTTGCGGACCTCGATTCCTTCACGATCTCCTTCGCGGCGAAGATCCCCGACGTCAAGACGCCGAACGACGGCGACAAACACGTCAACTGGCTCTTCCTCGTCGAGAAAGACACGAGCGGTTGCACATGGCAGAACGAAAGGTATCTCGGTATCCTTTGGGAGCACGGCGACGCAGAGAAGAATGCGCCGCAGGAGATCGTCGCCCAGCGGTTCAATGTCCCGAAGGGAGGAAACCGTCCCACTGTTCCTCATAAGGATCTCGGCTCGCAGGCGTTCGATACGTGGGTGCACATCACTGTCGTCTACGGGAAGTTCGAGACCAAGCTCTTCATCAACGGCGAGCTCGCCGAAACCCTCGGGACGGAAGTCGCGCTCAAGTCCCTCCTCGGCAGCAGCCCGATCGCATATCTCGGGCATGCAACGTGGGGCAACGGCGAATATTCCAATGCCGCAATGGACTGCTTCCGCGTGTATAACTACACGATGCCCGACAGCGAAGTGAAGACGAACTACGAGGCGATCGCCCCTAAGGCGTGAGGAGGAAGAAGATGAAAAAGAGAATTTTTGCATTGACGGCAGCCGTCATCTCCGCACTCATGCTGTTCTCCGCCTGCGGCGAAGAGCATGTCCACGGCTTCAAACCGGATTGGACGAACGACGAGACCCAACACTGGCACGAGGCAAGCTGCGGCCACGACGTGAAGGGCGATGTACAGCCGCACGCCTTTGCGGTCGACAGCACCACGGCGACCTGCACGGAAGCGGGGGAGGAGACGGTCACCTGCGTCGTCTGCCACTATACGACGACCCGCCACGCCGACCCGCTCGGGCACGACCCGATCGTCGTCGTCACCCCGCCCACCTGCGAGATGCCCGGCATGAAGGCGCACAGCGAGTGCTCCCGCTGCCATCTCACGCTCACCGAGGGCGAGCCCATCGTCCCGACGGGCAAGCATTTCTACGACACGGAGCATTGGACGACCACCCCGACCCATCACTACCACGCGGCGATCTGCGGCTGCGACAGGAAGGCGGACAACGCGGTCCACGAGTTCAACGACGACTTCGAGTGCACCGTCTGCGGCTATGTGGATGAGGACGCGCTCGAGAACATCGAGCTCGCCAAGAACTTCGAGTTCGCGGCGAACGGCGAAGAGTACACCGTAACGGGCATCAAAGAGGGCGTCACCGCCACCGACCTGAAACTTCCTTCCTACTACGAACAGAAGCCCGTCACCGCCATTGCGGACCGCGCGTTCGCGGGAACGGGGATCACCTCCTTCATCATGAGCGCGACCGTGGAAAGCGTCGGCTACTATGCGTTCGACGACTGCACCTCGCTCGCCTCCGTCACCTTCTCCGAGCACCTCGAAACGATCCGGGATCAGGCGTTCGCGGATACCGCGATCACCTCCGTGACCCTTCCCGAGAGCCTCACGGTCCTCGCCGATAACCTCTTCATGAACTGCGAAGAGCTCGCGAGCGTCACCCTCCTCGGCGACGTCACGAAGATCGGCAACCAGGCGTTCTACGGCTGCAAGGCGCTCCATTCGATCGAGATCCCCGAAACGGTCTCCTACATCGGGCAGCGCGCCTTCGCGGCGAGCGGACTTACGGCGGTCACGGTGCCTTCTTCGGTCACCGAGCTCGCCTCCTTCGCCTTCGAGAACTGCACGTCCCTCGCCACGGCGACCGTTCGCGCCAACCTCGACCGCCACTTCGGCGGCTGGTTCGCAGGCTGCTCCGCACTCACCGAGATCACCGTGCCCTTCGTCGGCTCCCATAAGGACCCCGACGCGGTGCCTACCTCGACCGTGTTCGGCTACCTCTTCGGTAGAAAGGCGGGAGACGGCCTCACGGCAGTTGAGCAGGGCGGCGTGACCTACTACATCCCTTCGGGGCTTGCCACGGTCACCGTCCTCGGCGGCTACATCGATGCGGCTGCTTTCGCGCATTGCTCGATGGTGAAAACGGTCAACGCAAGCGGCGCCAGGGTGGAGAGCCTCCTCACCGATTGGAACGGCACCCTCAACACCTGACCCGCTCCCAAAAGAGAAAAAAGAGCCCGCTCGCGGGCTCTTTTTTATGCACCTTTTCTCGCACCCGCCTGCCCTCGCCTCCCACCTTATACTTTCAACACATGCCCTCGCCCTTCTTTGGGGGGCGAGGGGTATTTCAACGCTTGCCCTCCCCCTGCGTCAGGGGGAGGGGTATTTCATCACTTGCCCTCCCCCTGCGTCAGGGGGAGGGGTAGGGGAGGGGGTTCGCCCCCGATATTGCGAATTGCCCCTCATCCGTCTCCTGCGGGGACACCTTCCCCCCGAGGGGGGAAGGCTTACGGCGAGGAAGGGGCGCATTGCTCGACCAAAGCCTTGCCTCCCCCTGCGTCAGGGGGAGGGGTATTTCAACACTTGCCCTCCCCCTGCGTCAGGGGGAGGGGTATTTCAACACTTGCCCTCCCCCTGCGTCAGGG
>CANREU010000060.1 GCA_947629725.1 uncultured Clostridia bacterium | reverse complement strand
CAAAGGAGACGGCGAAGTTCTCGTTGCGGACGCTCCCCGAAGAGCGGTTCGTGCCGCGGAAGACGTAGCTGCCCATCGCGGTGACGGGGCCGAGGCTTACGCCCGTGATCCCGCCGTTGCCCGAGAAGGCGAAGCCGTCGAGAACGGTGAGGGCGGGAAGGGAGAGTTCTCCCTCGAGTTTCGCGTTCGCGAATGCCGCATACCCGATCCGCTCGAGCGCGTCCGCCCGAAGGGAGGTAAGGCCCGACCCGTTGAAGGCGTAGGCGCCGATCTCCACCGCCGAACCGAGGGAGGCAGAGGCGAGCGCGGAGCAGTCCGCGAAGGCGTTTTCGCCGATATGGGTGACGTTTCCGAGATTGATTTCCGAGAGAGCGGTGCACCCGAAGAAGGCGCCCTCGGGGATCTCGGTGAGGCCCTCGGGAAGGGTGACCGTTGCAAGCAAGGTGCAGTCCGCAAAGGCATAGGCGCCGATCGTCTTCACGCTTGAAAGGTCGATCGAGACGATGGGTGCGCCCGCGAAGGCGCCCGCGCCGATCTCCGCCGCGTCTTGAGGGACGGTGACCTCGGGACGGGCGAGCCCGACGGGAATGCACTCGAGCTTCAAGCCGCCCTCCCCCGTCGTGAAGAGGATGCCGTCCGAGACGGAGTGGCTGTCGTTTGCGCCCGCAAGTTCAAACGCCGTGAACGACGTGCAGGCGGAAACGGGGGTGGAGTTCTCGGTGAAGCCGAGGAAGGCGGTGCCGCAGCCGAGGAGCTTGGTCCCCTCGGGGAGAATGACCTTTTCAAGCGACATGTTGCCGCCGAAGGCGTAATTGCCGAGGGCGTATTCGCCGACGGGGAGGGTGAATTCCGCAAAGCCCGTCTTGGCGAAGGCGTAATCGCCGAAGTAGTAGAGCGGGTTCCCCGCCGTGTTCCCGAATTTTACGGTGAGATTTTCGCAGCCGTAGAAGGCGAAGTCCCCGATGCGGGAGACGGAGAGGAGGAATTCCTCACCCGACTTTTCGCCGATGTGCCGAAGGCCCGTGCAGCCGCGGAACATCTCCGTGCCGATGGGCGTGTTGTCGTCGGTGTACACCGTCTCGATGGACGAGGCGGGAGATTCGCCGATCTCCGTCCACCCGTATTCGGTGGGAAGGAAGGCGGGAGCCGCCCCGAACACTCCCCTCCCCGCGATGCGGAGGCGGGAGAGGTCGATATTTTTGAGGGAAGTACAGCCGCTGAACGCATAGTCGAGCACGGTCGTGATGCGCTTGGTGAGTTCGCCGTCCTCGTCCACGAGGTCGGTGAGGGCGGTGCAGTTGCGGAAGGCGTTCTTGCCGATCGTCACCGAGCCGACGTCCGTAAACCACTCCTCGATGGGCTGATCCTTCTTGAAGGGATCCTTCACGTGCGAGAAGACGACCTTTTCGAGCTTATCGCACCCCGCGAACGCCGAGGCGCCGATGTAGGTGCAGGCGCTCGGGATGGTGACTTCGCGGAGGTTGGTGCAGCCCTTGAACGCCTCCTCGGGGATCTGCGTGAGGGTGTAGGGAAGGACGAGCTTGGTGATCCCGGTGTTGTACTGGAACGCCGCCTCCTCCATATACATAATGTTATAGTCCGCGGGGATCTCGACCACGCCGTCCACGCCGCTGCCGTAGTAGTGGTAGAGACGGTAGCTCTCGATGTCGTACTCCTTGTTGACGTTGATACGCACGCTGCCCGTGAGCCAATCGGATTCCCGCACCTTGACGGTGACGGTGACCGTCCCGCCGCTCCACTTCTTGAAGGTGAGTTCGCCCTTGTCGTTCACGCCGACGGCGGAGGAGTTGCCCGAGGTGAAGTCGAAGTGGTATTCATCGATCTCCTCGCAATACCACGGGGTAACGTGGGGAACGAGGGTGATGGGGCCCTCCTCCCAGCGGTCGATCGTGCCGTCCTCCCCGTAGACGGGCCTCTTTTGGGTCTGCCCCGGGTTGACGGTGAGTTCCCCTTTGAGGACATCGATGTGGTTGTTCTCGTTGAGGACGGAGTCGAATTCGATCCCCGTCGGCGAGGGCTTGTTGTAGGGAGTGCCCTGCACCTTTACGTTGATCTGCGCGAGCATGATAGTCGCGAGCGAGCTCTCGCCCGTCTCCGAATTGTAGACGGGGGTCTCCATCATGACGTCGAAGAGCTGCTCTCCGCTCGCCGCGACGGCGAAGATCTCGCGGTCCTTCGAGACGGCGATCTTCTCCTCCGCGTTGTGGGGAAGGATGACGACGGAGCCTGCGTCCTCCGCGGAGGGCGCGGTGATCACGTTCACGTTGTAGTTCTCGTATTGCGCGATCGTGAGGTCGTACTTATTCACCTTCTCCGTCGAGCTGCCGGGGCGCTCCGCGTCCACGGTCCCCGAAAAGACGAGCTTGCCGTCCTCGCCGAGGGAGGCGGACTGGGCAAAGCCCTTCGCCTCGCGGATGTCGAAGAGGAAGATGTTCTGGTTGAAGGCGTAGTCCTCGACGGCGAAGTAGATGCCGTTCTTGAAGTACCCCGTGCCCGTCTCCAAATCGTGGAGGATCTGGTCGTAGTAGTCGGTGATCTCGAGGCTCACCGTCGTCATGCCGCCCCGCGCGGTGTAGGCGGGGATGGGATATTCGGTGAACAGGGTGAGGGTCCCCTCCGTTCCGTCCTCGTCCCCCGGCATGTCGAGAAGATAGCAGGGCATGGCGTCCATCACGTATTGGTTGTCCTGCACGTCGACGTCGAGGAAGATCTTATACTTGGTGACGCCGTCGTCGTCATAGGGCTGGTAGCGCACCCTGTAATCGGTGTACACGGGGCACTCGGTGTCGACGGTGAACTCGAAGGAGAAGGTGTTGTTCTTTGCGTTCTCCCCTCCCGCGTAGTCGAGGGTGCCCACCATGTCGAGACGGTAGGTGACGTTGCTCGAAAGCCCCCATTCGATGGGGTTGACCTCGATCATCACGGTCGCGCCGCGGACTCCCCCGCCGCCGCCCGTGAACGACTTGCTGATGTTCTCCTCCCGCTTGGTGTAGACGAGCTCGCCCGTCACCGTGTCGGTGATGGTGACGTCGAGATATTTCGCGCCGCGGAGGAGCCCCGCCGAGATCATGTAGAGCTCATAGACGGTACGCGCGTCCTCCGAGTCGAAGGCGGAGAGGGTCGCCTTCCGCTCGTCGGGATAGATCTCGTTTTCCGACCCCTCTACCTCATAGAGGTAGGAGCCGAGGGGCACCACGTAGCCCTCGTTCCAATAGAGCCCGAGGGGACGGGTCGCCTCCGCGGTGGGCTTGAGCTTATCCTCCTCCTCGATGGAGGGATCGGCGTCGCTCGCCGCGATCTCATACATGGTATAGTCGAACATGGGCCCGTCGAGCCAGTTGCCGTAGAAGGCGAGGAAGGGGATGCCCAAGTCCACGGTGGCGCCCTCCGCCTTTTCGAGACGGACGAAGCCCTCCACGTACATGCCGTTTACAAAGTTGCTTTCGAGGTATTCCCTGTCCTTCCCCGAGAGGGTGATCTTCACCCGCAGAACGGTGTCGCCCGAAGGGACGGTGAGTTTGCCCTCGGCGGGCTTTTCCTCGCCGTTCACCCAGAGCTCGATCTTTTCGGGGGAGAGAAGGTAGGCCTTTTCGGCGACCGTCTTCAAGTCGCTCGCGACGGTCTCCGTCATCACATAGTATTTGGGGGTGTAGGAGACGGGGCCGCTCGTGAGGTTGTGCACGGTGAAGGTCATGTCGTACTCGCCCGTCTTTGCGGGGTCGTCGCCGAACTCCACCTTCGTCTTGTCGAACACGTCCGCCGCGGGATCGTTGTACCCCGAAGTCGTGCCGACCTCATCGTAGGAGGCAACTCCCCTCTCGTTCACGTGCTTCACCGCCTTCACGGAGAGGTATGCCTCGGCGTCCATCGCGGCCTTGATGCCGCCGAGCCCCGCGCCTTGCTTGCGGGGGGAATAGGGATCGCCGTCCTCGTTGAGGGCCATCGTCGCCGAACTCATGAGGAGACGGTAGGTGAGTTTCACGAGCTTCACGTTGTCGATCTCGCCGTCCGCACCCGTCACGAGCCCCTTATACTTGGTCTCCGCGTTCTGCTTCACGTATTGGCGGAGAAGGGCCACGGCGCCCGCCATGTTGGGGGTCGCCATCGAGGTGCCGCTCTGCGTATCGTACCCGCCCGGGACGGAGGAGACGATCTCCCCGCCGTGTGCGGTGATCTCGGGCTTCAATTTGAGGTCGGGGGTGGGGCCCCAGCTCGAGAAGTCGGACATGAAGGGGCCCGCAAGATAGTCGGCGCCGAAGGTGACGTAGCCCGTCTTGCCGATCCCGCCCGCCGAATCGACGAGGCGCTTGCCGTCGTCCATGCTGATGGAGCAGGTGGGGATGGGGTCCTCCACGTCGCCGAGGGACATGCGGATGGTGCCCGAGACGTTGTTATAGATGATGCACCCCGCCGCGCCGTTCGCCTTCGCATATTTCACCTTGTCGGCAAAGTTGATGTCGCCGCGCTTGACGAGGGCGAGGGTGGGCTGGGAGCGAAGTTTCTGCTTGATGGAGGAGGTGTAGTTGCTCGATTCCCCCACGCCGCCGATCACGATGTAGGGAAGGGAGAGGGGCTCGTTGCGGTCCACCGTCCCCTTCTTCGCCTCATACGCGTCGTAGAGGAGCTTGATGAAGTCGTAGGTGTTGCCGTTGCCGTCCACCGTCTCGTTGATGACGAGGGTCTCCGCCTCGTCGGGGTTTTCGACGTTCTCCCCGATCGCAAGGTATTTGGACTTCACCCCCTGGATGGAGGCGACGGAGAGGGCGGAATAGTAGGTGGAGGGAGAGCCGACGACGCCCGAGTCGGGATTGGAAGTGAGGTTGGAACCGTTCTCGCCGCCGAAGCCCGAGGAGTAGTCGTTGCTCGCCGCGAC
This sequence comes from uncultured Clostridia bacterium, assembly GCA_947629725.1. Classification (GTDB taxonomy): domain Bacteria; phylum Bacillota; class Clostridia; order Christensenellales; family Borkfalkiaceae; genus Gallimonas. The sequence continues at coordinate 3,861 of CANREU010000060.1, read as the reverse complement.
GACGAGACTCACGCCCGCGTCCTCGACGCTCTGGTAGACCTCGTCCATATGGTCCTTCTCGGCGGGGATGGTGAAGCCCGCGGAGGTACCGAGGGACATGTTGATGACGTCCGCGCCCATGTGCACGCTGTCGGAGACGGCGGCGAGAATATCCACGCCGTCCGCGCCGCCGAGCATCTTGCTGTCGAAGTCGTCGGTGAACACCTTGCAGATCATGAGCTGCGCCTCGGGCGCGACGCCGACGAAGGTGCGGGCGCCCTCCCCCGTCTCGATCGGGCGGGTGTCGTCCTTGCCCGCGATGATCCCCGCGACGTGCGTCCCGTGGTTGGAATAGGAGGGATAGACGTCGGGGTCGTCGTCCGCATAGTCATAGGCAAAGGGCACTTTGGAGTTGTAGTACACCTGGTCGACGGTGAGGCCCGCCGTCGTCGTGGCGGCGTCCGACCCGCCGATGAGGGAAGCCACATCGCTCCGCGAAAGGCGGGGAGATACGGGCATTTGGGAGAACGCCTGGTGCGAGAAATCGAGCCCCGTATCGAGAATGGAGACGACCATGCCCTCCCCTTTCACGCTGTAGGGCGCCCCCGCGACGTCGCTCGAATCGTAGATCCCCGTGGGATAGGCGAAGGCGTTGTTGTCCACCGCCTCGGGCTGCGCATAGGACTCCGAATAATAGGCGTAAGAGACCCCTTTCATCTCGGAGACCGCGCCGAAGTCGCCGTTCTCGATCTTGATCGCGACGCCGTCCACAAGGTCGGTGTAGGCATATTTGCACTCGAAACCGATCCCCTCCTTCTTCAGGGAGGAGAGGAAGGCGCGGTGCTTCTCCGTGAGCGCCTTCTTGCGGTTTTGGGCGGCGGGCGTCTTTACGAACTCCGCATAGGAGAGCTCCGTTCCGCTCTCCTTGTAGAGCTCCATGAGGCTGTCCTCGCCGAGCTCGACGATCACCCAGTGCTCCGCGTCCTTCGCGAGGGTGTTCTCACTCACGACGTTGCGGTTGAGATATTTCGCACGCAGGTTATCGGTGTTGAACTGCCCCGTGACGAGCTGCACCCCCCTGTGGATCGCCTCTGCGGCGGGCGAGGTTTCCCCTCCCGCGGGCACGGCGGCGATCGCGCCCCCCATAAGGCACGCGACCAGCGCGACCGAGAGTCCGCGGATACAGGAATTTCTGATATTAGCCTTCATGAACGACCTCCGATGTGGTTTTATGTTTCGCGGAAAATCTTTTGCGCCTCATGCCCTCCCCCTGCGTCAGGGGGAGGGGTAGGGGTGAGGGTCCGCCCCTATCCTTTGGCGCAAAACCTTTTCCGCGAGGAAAGTTGCTCTTATGGGAAACGAAGTTGCTCTCCAATTCGCTTGCCCGTGCAATAAGCGCGAAGGGTCGCGCAAATTGGGTGCGCTGCCGCAGGGAAACCCTGCTCCGCGCAGTCGTTTTATGTTTCGCGCGATTTTTTGCCATCTACTACCATGCGGCCCCCTGCGCTGCCCCCTGTTTCTTGCCCTCCCCCTGCGTCAGGGGGAGGGGTAGGGGTGAGGGTCCGCCCCTATCCTTTTGCGCAAAATCTTTTCCGCGAGGAAAGTTGCTCTTATGGAAAACGAAGTCGGCCTGTCCTCATTCCGAACGGAGCGTAAGCGGAGTGAGCGGATCTTAAGATACACTCGGCTCCTGCGGAGCCTCGGTATGAGAGGCCTCGCCGTTCTCCCTCCGCATGCCCTCGCCCCCGGCCAACCGATCTTGCTTCCCCCTATTGGGGCGCCGCAGGCGTGCCTTGCGCTGAAGTACCCCGAAGGGGGGATAGGGGTTTGCAGTTGCCTCGAAACCCCCTCCGTCACTTCGTGACAGCTCCCCCAAGAGGGGGCGCCAAGAAAGGGCGACGCATGGCCAAGCTCCTCTAAATGGGGCGCCGAGGATGGGCGGTGCGCAAGGGAGTGTGCCGTCCCTTCCGCGCGCATGATTGTAGCGCGCGTGCGTATGCGACAAAAAGGTACGCGCAAACGGCGCGTTGTAATCATACTACCACATCGCGGGTTTTTTTGCAACCGTTTTCCCCTCCTATCTTATAATTTTCACAAATAATTCAACTGTATGACCCAAATCGCGAATAAATACAAAAAACGGAGGGCAAAACCCTCCGTTTATACATTCGTGCTCTCATTCCGAACCGATCATGAGGCGGATGATCTCCTCGTCCGTCCCCCGCATGCCGTTGCGGGCAAGGTCCCCCACGTTGCGGATGGTGCGCTCCACGCTCCCCTCGACGATCCCGTCGCCCCCCGCGAACACGCTCCCGCGCTTGCACATCTCCATGCCGAGAAGCCCCGCCTCCACGGCGGAGGCGATCTTCGCCGCGCAGCTCGACTTCGCGCCGTCGCACACGATGCCCGAGGCGATGGCGAGGGCGTTGAGGACGGTCCCCGCGATCTCCTCGCGGGTGCCACCCGTGAGATAGCAGACGCCCGCTCCCGCGCCCGCTCCCGCACTCACCGCGCCGCAGTAGGCGGAGAGCCTGCCGATCCTCGTCTTCAAGTGGATGGTGACGAGGTCGGAAAGGAGGACGGCGCGGTAGAGTTTTTCCTCGCTTGCGCCGAGTTTTTTCGCATACACCATCACGGGAACGGAGGCGGTGATGCCCTGATTCCCGCTCCCCGAGACGATGACGACGGGCAGGTTGCAGCCGTTCATGCGGGCGTCCGAACCCGCGGCGGCGGCCGCCTTCGCGCAGTTGTGCGTCCCCGTGCCGAGGGCGGAAAGAAGCACCTTCCCGACCCGCGCGCCGTAGTCGTTTTTGAGACCCTCCTCCGCAATTGCGCCGTTGTAGGCGATCTGGCGGGCGATGAGAGGGCGCACCCTCCCGAGGTCGACGCCGCTCGCAAATTCGTAAATTTCCTCCACCGACATGGGACGGTCGGGCTCGGCGCCCTCCGCCTCCTCGGCGAGGTCGATGAGGGGGACCCCGTTCTTCTCGAGATGGATGAGGTTGGTGTGGTGCCCCTCGATGCGGGCGTAGGCGGTGTCCTCCCCCGCAAAAACGCGCACCCCTATGTCGAAAATGCGGTCGCTCGGCATGCGGGCGAGGGAGATCTCCGTGTTGTTTAAGTACGCCGCGATCTCGGAAAATTCCGCGTCTTTCACGTCCGAGAGGACCTCGAGGCGCTTCGACGCCTTCCCCGCGACGATTCCCGCCGCGGCCGCCGCCTTCACCCCGCGCATGCCGCCCGTGTTGGGGACGACCACGCTCTTCACGTTCTTCAAAATGTTGCCGCTCACATACACTTCCGCCCGCTCGGGACGCCTTCCGAGCGCGTCCTTTGCGAGGGCGGCGCAGTAGGCGACGGCGATGGGCTCCGTACACCCCATTGCGGGCAGGAGCTCCTCCTCGAGCGCTTGGATATACCGCTTGCAGACCCTTTCTTCCATTCCGTTTTTCTCCCTTGTTCCGTTTTCCTATCATACCCCCGCGGGGCGGAATTGTCAAGCGGAAATGAAATTTGTATGAAGAAAATGCAAACGCTTGACGAACGCGGCAAATCATACTATAATTGTTTTATCAAGAAATCGAAGGAAAGGAGGTCGCCGTGGACGCCAAAAACCGCAAAATACGCCTGATCTACGGGATCGTGCTCGGCGTGCTCACCGCCGCGGTCGCGCTCGCCTTTCTCATCGCCGCCGCCGACATCTACTACGGCGGACCCGATCCGGGCGGCAAAAACTACACCTATGCGGCGCTTAAGAGCCACCTTGCTGTCCCCCTCTCCCTCATGGGGGTGTGGATCGCCGCGATCGCCGGGGGATTCATCGTGAGCGTGCTGCTCCCCGTTTCGGAGCGCCGCCGCCCCCGTGCGGACGCAAAACTTGCG
>CANREU010000059.1 GCA_947629725.1 uncultured Clostridia bacterium | reverse complement strand
GCTCGTGGAGGACCCGCTCTCCGAGGAGATCCTCGCGGGCAAGACGGGGGACGGCCGCACGGTGATCGTGGACGAGGCGGAGGGCAGGCTCGCTTTCAGGAACGTTTGACCTTTCGCGGAAAAGAGAGAGCGAAAAGAGAGGCACCCCCTCTCTTTTTGTTTACGCCGAATGCGGGCTTGTTGACGAGGCGGGGCGCCTGTGTTCCCCTCTGATACCCGAAGAGAGGGCTGTCTTTCCTCTTGCCTCCCCCCTTATACATGAGGGGGGGAGGGCAGGGTGAGGGGTGTGTCCGATTTTCCGAAAGAGCAAGATTCACTCGCTTCGCTCGGAATGAGGGAGGGCTTGCCCTCACCCCGTTTTCCCGTTCTTGCCTCCCTCTTTTGGGAGTGTCCAGATCAACCCGCTCTTGCCTCCCCCCTTATAAATGAGGGGGGAGGGTGAGGGGTGTGTTCGATTTCCGAAAGCAAGATTCACTCGCTTCGCTCGGAATGAGGGAGGGCTTGCCCTCGCCCCGTTTTCCCGCTCTTGCCTCCCCCCTTATACATGAGGGGGGAGGGTAGGGTGAGGGGTGCACCGCGTCCGCAGAGGAAGCCCTACCCTTCCGTCGGAAGGGTGCCGAAGGCAAAAAAAAGACTCCGCGGGGCGGGGTCTTTTGGGATCGTCACTTCGTGAGGCGTTCGATCGCCGTCTTATAACATTTTAAGAGGAGCTCCACGCGTTCGATGGAGATAAATTCGTCCGCCTGATGGACGACGGGCGGGTCGCCCGCCATCTCGGGCCCGAACGCGGCGCCGCATTTGAGCGCCCGCGCATAGGTGCCGCCGCCGATCGCGACGGGCTGCGCGTCCTTCCCCGTGCACTCGCGGTAGACGGAGAGCAGCGTCTGCACGAGCCCGCCCTCTTTGTCGAGGAAGAGGGGAGGCTGGTGGTGGATGGTCTCATACAGCACGCCGAAGCGGTTGAGTTTTTCATACACCGCCTCCGCCTTCATGGTGGCGGGGTAGCGGATGTCCGCGATGATGAGCAGCTGCCCCTTGCGGAATTTGATGACGTTGGGGGAGAGAGTGAGCCGTCCCGTCTCGTCGCGGAGCTTTTTCAGCCCGTACACGTCCTCAAAGAGGCACTCGATCGCGCGGTTTGCCGCCTCGCTCTTTGCGCGGAAGTATTCGAGGATGGGCAGGATCGCGTTCACGCCCTTCTCGGGGGTGGAGGCATGGGCGCCCTTGCCGCGGGAGACGAGCTTCTTTCCCGCAAGTTCCAGCCCGGACTGCCGCGCTGCCCGTGCGCTCAGAGAGCGGGGGGTCGCCTCGCAGTAGTCGCACACCATATTCGGGGCGGAACCTCCCTCGAGGAAGAGGAAGGGGGGATGTTCGGCGGGGAAGTGCAGGCGCACCTGCAAAATGCCCTTCTCCGCATAGATGACGGGGAAGTCCGCGTCGGGCGAGAAGCCGACCTCGGGCATATGCGCGGCCTCGCGATAGTGCTCGATGCACGCCCAGCCGCTCTCCTCGTTGCACCCGACGATGAGTTTGATCGTTTTAGAGGGAACGAAGCCCTCGTCTTTGAGCGCCTTCAAGGCATAGAGACAGCAGATCGCGGGGCCCTTGTCGTCGGTCGTGCCCCTGCCCCAGATCTTGCCGTCTTCGACGGCGCCGCCGAAGGGATCTTTCGTCCAGCCGTTGCCCGCGGGGACGATGTCGAGGTGGCAGAGGATGGCAAATTCCTCCGTTCCGTTTCCGAAAAGGACCTCCCCGACATAGTTATCGTAGTTGCGGGTTTGGAAACCCAGGCGCTGTGCGAGGGTCAGAAAGTGCTCGAGACAGTCGTAAGCCCCCTTGCCGAAGGGCATTTTCGACGTGTGCTTTGTAAGGGACGAATCAAAGCGAACGCTCTCGGAGATGCTCTCAACCGCCTCATCGAGATAGTTTTTCATGCTGCCACTCCCATTCAAGTTACCAAAGGATATTGTAACATACCGAAAAAAGGTTGTCAAGGGGAGCGCACAAAAAAATCGAAAAATCGGCCTTGAAAACCGTGCAAAAGGAACGGAAATGTGTTACAATAGACGAAAGGGGGCGGCTCATGCACGAAGGACACCGCAAACGCATGCTCGAACGTCTCGAAAGCGGCGGGGAAAAATTGCAGGATCACGAACTCTTGGAGATCCTGCTCTACAATGTTTTGCCGCGCGTCAACACGAACGGGCTCGCCCACCGTCTCCTTGCGGCCTTCGGCTCTCTCGACGGGGTGTTCCGCGCCCCGGTGGAGGAGCTCGAGGCGGTCGAGGGGGTCGGCACGCAGACGGCGTCCTACCTCCGCGCGGTCGGGCTCTGCTTCTCCCGCACCTCCTTCTGCCCTCAGCGCCCGCCCGAGGTCTTCAATGTGGAGACCTTCACCGAGTTTCTCACGGCACACTACGCCTCCGACAAGGAGGAAGTGCTCGAGCTCTTCTGCCTCGACGGGAACGACCGCGTGCGCTACACCAAGCGCTTTGCCTCGGAGGAGAGGGAGAAGGTGATCGTCGCTCCCGAAACGATGACGCAGTTCCTCGCCGTCCACCATGCGAAGGGGGTCGTCGCCGCCCACAATCATCCCGATAAGCCCTGTACTCCCTCCGCGGAGGACGACCGTTTCACCGCCCAGCTGCAGGTGCTCTGTTCCATGAACAACATCCGCTTCTACGACCATATCATCATCGGCTCGGACGGGCGGTTCAGCTACCGCCTCGCGGGCAAGATGGACGAGATCGGGCGGATCTTCCACATCTCCAACATTCTCGGAGGGAAGTTCTCGTGAAAAAAAGCAGTTTCCGCTTCGGGGGGACCGTCATCGTCCGCTTCGCGAAGCTCATCATCTATCTGCTCCTCATCGTGGCGGCGATCGTCCTCGTCGTCACCAACCGTTCCGCGCGCTACTATGCGGGGATCCCGGCGTGGTATGTGCTCCTGCCCGTCTCCGTCTTTCTCTGCGCGGAGAACGCCGTAAAACTGTGGGCCTGTAAGACGTACCCCGCCCGCATCGCCTGCTACGTCTTCGATACCCTCCTCCTCATGACCCTCACGATCTTCTCGGACGGCACCCTCATCTCCACCCTCTACATCATCGTGCTCTCCGATTTCTACATCGAACAGCCCGACCTCCGCGGGACCATCGCGATGGGGGTGGCGAGCATGGTGCTCTTCCTCATCACGTTCGCGATCTCGGGCGCCCTGCGCGGGGAGGGGGTGAACGTCACCGCCCTCATTGCGGATGCCTTCAACGACCTCATCCTCCTCGTTCTGCACTTCTTCGTGTTCAACTTTACGATCTATGTCTACCGCAGCAACCGCGAGATCAAGAAGGGCATTTCGGAGCTCGAGGAGGCGAACGAAAAACTTCGCCTCGCCAACGAGGAACTCAAAGAGGTCACCGCTCTCGAGGAGCGGCAGCGCATCGCGAAGGACATCCACGACACCGCGGGGCACTCCATCACGACCGTCATCATGCAGACGGAGGCGGCGCGCCTCACCATCGACAGCGACCCCGCCGACGCGAAACGGAAGATCACCGCGGCGAACTTGCAGGCGAAGCACGCTTTGGAGGAGCTCCGCGAGAGCGTGCACCTCCTTTCGGGCTCGCGGGAATACGTCTCCCTGAAGGACGCCCTCATGGAGATCGTGCACGAATCGACGGACGGCACGGGGATCGCCGTGCGCGCGGACGTGGAGGACATCACGCTGTGCGACGCGAAGAGGCGGTTCCTCTGTAACTCTTTGAAGGAGGGGATCTCCAACGGCCTCCGCCACGGCGGGGCGACCGCCTTCTACTTCGAGCTCCGCAAGGCGGACGGGAAGGCGGAGTTCCTCCTCTCGGACAACGGCTCGGGTCTCGAGGCCGCCGAACTCAAAGAGGGGTTCGGGCTCAAGGGGATGCGCGCCCGCGCGCAGGCGCTCGGCGGAGACGTGCAATTCGACACCGAACCGGGCGAAGGATTTGAGATCAAGATGGCGCTGCCTCTCGACGGCGCAAACGGAGAATAGAGTATGAAGATCAAGGTACTTCTCGCAGACGACCAGACCATTCTTGCCGACGGCGTGCGCAGCGTGCTTACGACCTGCCCCGACTTCGAGGTCGTGGGGGTCGCGTCGGACGGCCTCAAGGCGGTGGAGATGACCGCGTCTTTGCGGCCCGACGTCGTCCTCATGGACATCCGCATGCCCAACATGAACGGCGTGATCGCCACGCAGGAGATCAAGCGGCGGTTCCCCGACGTGAAGGTCTTGGTGCTCACGACCTTCGACGACAGCGACTACATCCTCAACGCCATCAACTACGGCGCGAGCGGGTATCTCCTCAAAGATACCTCGGCGGCGGCGCTCATCGACGCCATCAAGAACGCCTATGCGGGGGACACCATCCTCCCCGCCAAGATCGCGAAGCGGATCGCGGACGCGGCGAAGATGGTCTCCAACGACCGCGAGATCAAGTTGAAGCGCAAGTTCAACCTCTCGGGACGGGAGGTGGAGATCGCCCTCATGCTCTACGAGAATTTTACGAACAAACAGATCGCCTCCGCCCTGAAACTCTCCGACGGCACCGCGCGCAACTATATCTCGACCATCTACGTCAAGCTCGGCGCAAAGAGCAGGCAGGAGGCGGCGGAGAAGATGCGCGCCGTCCTCGAGGGCTGAAAACGGCAAGCCCTTCCCCCTTTGAAGGGGCGCCGCGGCACAGCCGTGACGAGTGGGGTTTTCCCACGAATTGTTACAACCTTGTTATCCCGATCCGCTATAAAGCACGTCACTCTGAGCGAGCTATAAAATACGTCACCCTGAGCGAAGTCGAAGGGTGTCCGCATTATAATAAGGTCATGTTTCGACTACGCTCAACATGACGTACTTGTATGGCGTGCCGCCCTCCGATAACATTTATAGCGTGCGGGCGATAGGGAGGGGGGCCGCCCATGAGATCGTGCCAACACAAAAGAGCGAGATCCGCTCCGCCGCGCAAGGCGCGGCGTCGGAATGACGAAGAAGAGAGGCGCACGCCTCTCTTTTTCGTTTGCCCTCGCCCCGTTTTCCGATCTTGCTTCCCCCTCAAGGGGGCGCCAAGAAAAGAGCGGGAATGCCCCCTCCGTGGGAGGGGGGTAGGGGGGTGGGGCGGAACACCTTCTCCTCATACCGAGCGTAGCGAGTGTATCTTGAAAGATTCACTCGCCCTCTACGAGGGCTCGGAATGAGGGGAAACCTGCCCTCGCCCCTCGGGGGGCGAGGGGTAGGGGTGCGGGGGGCGTATACAACACCCGCTCACCTCACGGTGCGTTCTTCCTCAATTTCCTTGCGGCGACGGCGATCATAAAGATGCCGAGCGCGGCGGTGAGTGCGCACACGACCGCCCCCGTAACGGCGTTCATCATCGGGACGTCGATGCCCCCTCCGCCGAACTCGTGGAACATTGCCGTCTGCAGGGCGAGGATGGAGACGAAGGCGTCGGCAAGGTTGATGTGCTTCGCCGCCCGCACCGTCATCTCATCGGAGCGCTGCGTCTTGACGAAATGGTAGATGGCGAAGCCGGCCTTTGTGAAGGCGTATGCCGCATAGGCGTAGATCGTAAGCCCCGTGTGAACGAACGCCTCCCCCGAGACCGTGCACGCGATCACGGCCGAGAGCGCGGCGGGAAGCAGGATAAGCAGCCCTCCGCACGCCATATAGATTTTTACGTCCCCGCGGCGCGTCTCTTCCTCCGTCTGCCCGCGGCGGATCCTCTTCCGCCTTGCGGCATGGTATAAAAGCAGGACGCCCCGCAGCACGATCAGCAGCCCGTAGTAACCCGCGAGCGCGCCGAACCAGGCGGAGCCGTTCAGCGCCGCGATGACGCCGTTGTACACGGCGAAGGCCGTGTTTATGAGGAAGGAAAAGAGCGCAAAGAGAATGGTGCGGAAGCCGTATTCGCGGAACAGCCTCCCCCAGAAGGGCTTTCCCTCCGACCATTTCATGACCCGCCCGTTGAGATCCGGGAAGGTCTTGATAAAGCCGTAGACGCAGTAGCCCGCGGAGGCGCCCATCACGCCGAGGAAGACGTAGCCCGCGGCAACATACGCGGACAGGCTCTCCTGCGTGAGAAACAGCGTTCCGCCCACCGCCCCGCCGACTGCCAAAACGGCGAGAAGGAGCAAGAACCACAGCGGCGGCTCTTTGAAAAATGCGAGAAGTTTCTTCATGAGAGCAGCTCTTGCGCCCTCATCGAGGGGCGCACGCAAATGGAGATCACTTCGCATATGAAGAGAATATCGTCCTCACAGCCCCGCCTCACCCACTCCATCGTGATGGCGGTGACGCCGCTCATAAAGTAGCGGGACATGTATTCCACGACGCGCCTGTCCGTCACGCCGTTCTTTGCATAGATAGGGACAAAGACCTTTTCGATGAGCTGTTTGTCCATATCCCCGATGGGGAAGGCGTTGGAATGGTTGTAGACTTCATACAGCCGCCTGTTCTTTTTGATGAACGTAAGATAGGGCACGAGGTATTGCGGCGTGATGAAGATGAGCTCGTCGGGCGTCATTTCGGAGAGATCTGCGGAGCTTAAAGTGGCCCCGAAGGAGGCGGAGAAGTCGGAGACGGCGCGCTCCTGCGTCTCCTTCAGAAGGTCGTATAAATTCTCATAGTGTGCGTAGAAGGTGGAGCGGTTGACGCCCGCCTTTTCGCATACTTCCATAATGGAAATATCGTTGAACTTTTTGTGTTCGAGAAGGGCGACGAGGGCGTCGTCCATCTTCACCGCCGTGTTGCGGAATTTTGCCTCTGATTTATTCATGCCTCTATCATACGCTTTTCCTCCGCAAAAATCAACGTTTGTGCGGTTCAAAAGCAAAAATATTTTCAGAAACCGACACTTTTCGGAATTTATGTTGTGGCGTTTTCTCTTCGGAAACTCTACAATGGAGACATGGAGGCAGATATGAACGCGATCGAAATACGCGGGCTCACCAAGAGTTTCCGCGGCATGTATGCGCTCGACGGGCTGGATATGACCGTTCCGCAGGGGGCGATCTACGGCTTCATCGGCGAAAACGGGAGCGGGAAGTCGACGACGGAGAAGTGCATCTGCGGGCACCTCGTTCCCGACAAGGGCAAAATATCTCTCTTCGGGAGGCCCTACACCGACGCAGGCGTCCGCGCGAGGGTGGGGGCGCTCATCGAAAACGCGGGGTGTTTCCCCGCCTCGAGCGTCTACACAAACCTCATGATGCAGGCGATCAATTTGGGGCTCCGCGATAGAAAAGGGCAAATCGAGCGGGTCCTCAAAACCGTCCGCATGGAGGACAACGCAAAATTGCGTTTCAAGAAGTGTTCGCTCGGCATGAAGCAGCGCGTCGGCATTGCGATGGCGCTGCTCGGCGCCCCCGCCCTCCTCATTTTGGACGAGCCCATCAACGGGCTCGACACCGACGGGATGAAGCTCATGCGGGAGATCCTCACGGACATCACGCAAACCTACGGCTGCACCGTCCTCATCTCCTCGCACATCTTGGGCGAACTCGAAAAAATCGCCACCCATTACGGAATTATCCGTCAGGGGAAGATGATAAGGGAGATCGCGGCGTCCGAGATGGAGGGGCGCGCACAGAACTTCGTCTCCCTCAAAACGGGGGATATGCAAAGGGCATTCACCCTCCTTCAAAGGCTCGGCAAGGCCGTGCAGCGGGAACAGGACGAACTCAAAGTTTACGACGTGGACGATACGGGCAAACTCACCGCCTTCCTCCTTCAAAACGGGCTGGCGGTGGGGGAGGTCAAAAAGCACAAGATCGGGCTCGAGGAGTATTACGTCGGTCTCATGAGCGGCAAGGAGGTGGTATAATATGGCAACCGCACAGGCCTTGCGATTCGAGCGGCCGAGCTTCTTTGCGAGGATCAAGGGGATGCTCGGCGTCGACTTCTACCGTCTCTTCCACACCCCCCTCTTCTATATTTTCATCGCGATCGCGGCCATCATCCCCGCTCTCGTCTCGATGGGGGCAATGGGCGAAGGGGAGACGGCGGGCATGTTTACGAATGCCTGGCAGATCGTCGCGGCGGAGCGCCCGCTCTATGTGATAAGCGACATGGGCGAGTACGCCAACATGAACATGGTCTTCATCTTCGGCGGGATCATGGTCTCCATCTTTATCGGGCACGACTATCGGAGCGGGTACGTAAAACAGCTCTTCACCACGCACGCGAAGAAGGAGGACTACATGATCTCAAAGACCCTCGTCTCCGCCTTCTCGATGGTGTGCATGTGTGTTACTTACCTCATCGGCGGGACGATCTCGGGGGCGGCAACGGGGCTTCCGTTTTCGATCAATGCAGGTTCTCTCCTTTGTGCAATTCTCGGCAAAGTTATCATGAGCCTCGGCTGGGCGAGCCTCTACACCTTTATCAATATCATATTCCGCAGAAAATTCGACATCTCCATTGCCCTCTGCTTCGTCTTGGGGACGGGGATCCCCGTCATCGGGGCGGCCGCGCTTGTCGGAAATTCGGCGGCGCTCAACATCTTCCTCTACGGCTCCTCGGTGTACGCCTGTCTTTCCGCAAACTTTCTCTCCGTCCTCGTGTGCCTTGCCTGCTCTCTCGCTTGGGCGATCGTGTACAACGTCCTCGGCACGGTCATTTTGTATCACAGGGACGTGTATTAAGGAGGCTGTCATGAATGCGATCGAAATTCGGAATTTGACCAAACGGTTCGGGCAAAAGACGGCGGTGGACGGCCTCGATATGACCGTTCCGCAGGGGGCCATCTACGGCTTCATCGGCGAGAACGGCAGCGGGAAGTCGACGACGGAGAAGTGCATCTGCGGGCT
>CANREU010000058.1 GCA_947629725.1 uncultured Clostridia bacterium | reverse complement strand
GACGATCAGAATATTTACGAATTCCGCGGTTCGGATTCGCGCTACTTGAAGTCTTTGATCGAGGACTACGGCGCGCGCAAATACGAGATGACCGAAAACTATCGCAGTAAATCTCAAATCGTCAAATTCGCCAATGAATTTGTAGGGCAAATCTCGGCACGCATGAAGAGTTCGCCGATTCAATCGGTCACAGACGATCAAGGAATCGTTCGCCTGATCCATCATAGTTGCGAGCACATGGAAAAAGCGATCGTAGCGCAAATAACAGATCGTAAAACCGAAGATAGCATTTGCGTTTTGACGAATACCAATGACGAAGCTCTGCAAATCGTAGGTCTGCTGACGCAAGCGGGACGAAGAGCAAAACTGATTCAATCTATCGACGGCTTCAGGCTTCATAATCTTATCGAAATACGCTTCTTCCTGAATGAGATCGACAGCAAACTTTCTTCGCCCGTCATATCAAACGAACTGTGGGAACGCGCAAAGGAAAAATTAAAGATACGATACAAAACAAGCACTTGCCTTGAAAATTGTCTTGCGATGCTTGCCGATTTCGAAACAACCAATCGCACAAAATATCGTTCGGATCTTGAAGAATTTATAAACGAATCCAATTTTGAAGACTTTTACAGATCCGAAAAGGGAGTTGTTTTTGTCTCGACGATCCATAAGGCAAAAGGACGCGAATTTGATTGTGTATATCTCTTACTCAACCATGTAAACTTGGATTCGGATGAAAATAAGCGAAAAGTTTATGTCGGTATCACAAGGGCAAAAAACGAGCTTTACGTCCATTATAACAACGACTTGTTCGGCGGATATACTCTCGAAGTAACAGCAGATGCCGTAAATTATGGGGAACCCGAAGAGATAACTTTGCAACTAACACATAAGGACGTATTCCTCGATTATTTCAAAGATAAGCAAGAGGCGATCCTCGATTTGCGTAGCGGGGACAACTTACAAATTGATAATAATTGTCTGCAAACTCCTCGGAACGGAAGATTATACAGTATAGTTAGATTTTCGAAAGCCTTCGTTGAAAAAATCAAAAAACTGACGGATATGGGCTATTCTCCTTCCGCAGCCACGGCGTGCTTCATATTATGGTGGAAACCCAAAGATGAAGGAAAAGAAATGGCTATCGTCTTGCCGGAAATAAAGTTTAAAAGAGAATGAACTTCAAGAGGGAATGGCTTTGCATGTGTCATTCCTTTTGTTTTCGGACTTGATGTTTGCTGAAATTTTTGTTTTTTGCATTTGTGCCCCTCGGAATATCTTATCCTGCTTAAGGCTTGGCTTTTGCCCGCCCTTGTGGCGTGTTTGGTATGGAGTATGCTCATTAAGCGAGCGATCCGAAGTTTGCGATAGGTTTCTGTGCACATAATATTGCTTGGCGCGGGCGATGCGCCTATAAGACGGGCGCGGGGGATAGGATCTCGGATCGGATTTGACAAAGGCGCGGCGGAGGCCGCGCCTTTTTTGTGCGGGAGGGCGCCGCGCGCTTGGCGGAAAGGGGTACTAATCCGCCTCGATTCGACATAAAAATAAGTGATCTTTGTCGAAAAGGGGAGGATAGGATGTGGCAATACATTGAAGAGCGTGCGCGGAAGAACGGGGAGTATATCGTCGCGACGGGCTGCACCGTGCGCGCGTGTGCCGAAAAGCTCGGCGCGAGCAAATCCACCGTGCACAAGGACGTGACCGAGCGGCTTGCGGGCGTCGACCCCGCGCTGTATGCCGAGGTGCAGAAGGTGCTCGGGGTGAATCTGCGTGAGCGGCATCTGCGGGGCGGGGAGTCCACCCGCAGAAAATACGAGCGGGAAAAACGCAGAACGAAGTGAATTTCCCCCGCCGAGAGGCGGGGGATTTTTCACACAAAAGGATATTGAACGCCGCTTGCGCTTTTTGTCCGCGTATGATATAATAGAAAAAAATTGCGGAAAAGCGAAAGCGTATGGCGGAGCGTCTCGGGATCGATGTCGGTTCCACAACGGTGAAGGTGAGTGTGCTCGGGAGCGGGGGGGAGATCCTCTATTCCTCCTACGTCCGTCACTACTCCCGCGTGAAGGAGTGCCTCTTGGGCGAACTTGAAAAAGTCCGTCCGCTTTCGTCTGCCTTCCGCGTATGTGTGACGGGTTCGGCGGGGCTCGGGCTCGCCGAGCGCGGCAAGCTCCCCTTCGTGCAGGAGGTGCAGGCGGCATACGGCGCCGTGAAGAAATACTACCCGCAGGCGGACGTTGCCGTCGAACTCGGCGGGGAGGACGCGAAGATCGTCTTTTTGACGGGGGGCGCCGAGCAGCGCATGAACGGCAGCTGTGCGGGAGGCACGGGGGCGTTCATCGACCAGATGGCGACCCTTTTGGACCTCTCCGTGCAGGAGATGGACGAGCTTTCCCTGCAGGCGGAGAAGATCTATCCCATCGCCTCGCGGTGCGGCGTATTCGCCAAGTCCGACATCCAGCCCCTCCTCAACCAGGGGGCGAGGAAGGCGGACATCGCCGCCTCCATCTTCCGCGCCGTCGTCGACCAAACGGTCGCGGGGCTCGCGCAGGGGCGGCGGATCAAGGGCACGGTGCTCTTCCTCGGCGGGCCGCTCTACTTCCTGAAGGGGCTGCGCAAGGCGTTCTGCGAGACGCTCGGGCTCGACGGCGCCCATGCCGTCTTCCCCGAAAACGCGCCCTGTTTCATGTCGGTGGGGGCGGCGCTCGCGGCGGACTCGCGCGAGATGACCCTCGACGAGATCGAGGATCGGGTGAAGGCCTCGGGCGGCGGTGAGATCGCGACGGGGGAGCCCCTCTTCTCCTCGCGGGAGGAGTACGACGAATTCATCGCGCGGCACCTCCGCAGCGATCTGCAATTCGAGAATGTCTACCGCTACAAGGGGGACGCCTATCTCGGCGTGGACTCGGGCTCCACGACGACCAAGCTCATCCTCATCACCCCCGATTGCAAGATCCTCTATTCCCACTATCAGACGAACAATGGACAGCCTCTCGAGATCGTTGCGGACAGGCTCCGCGAGATCTATTCCCTCATCGGCGACCGCATCAACATCCGCGCCGCCTGTGTGACGGGTTACGGCGAGGAGATGATGAAGGCGGCCCTCAAAATGGATTTCGGCGTCGTCGAGACGATGGCGCACTTCAAGGCCGCCCTCTATTTCAACCCCGACGTGGACTTTATCATCGACATCGGCGGGCAGGACATCAAGTGCTTCAAGGTGAAGAACGGTGCGATCGATTCCATCATGCTCAACGAGGCGTGTTCCTCGGGCTGCGGTTCCTTCATCCAGACCTTCGCGAAGGCGATGGGAATGGAGATTGAGCCCTTCTCCCGCCTCGGGCTCTTCGCCAAGCATCCCGTGGAGCTCGGCTCGCGGTGCACGGTGTTCATGAACAGCTCCGTAAAGCAGGCGCAGAAGGAGGGGGCGAGCGTGGAGGATATTTCCGCGGGGCTCTCCGCCTCCATCGTGAAGAACGCCATCTACAAGGTCATCCGTGCGCGCACGCCCGAGGAGCTCGGCAAGCACATCGTCGTGCAGGGGGGGACCTTCCTCAACGACGCCGTTCTCCGTTCCTTTGAAAAGGAGACGGGGCGGGAGGTCGTCCGTCCCGCCATCGCGGGGCTCATGGGGGCGTTCGGTGCGGCGCTCTACGCGCGGGAAAACGCCGAAAAGATCACGAGCGATCTCATCACGGAGGCGGAACTTGCGGTGTTCCGCTACTCTGCCCGCTCCGTCACCTGCGGGGGGTGCACCTCCAAGTGCAGCGTGAACATCCTCACCTTCTCCGACGGGCGGAGATACATCTCGGGCAACAAGTGCGAGAGGGGAGCGGGACTGAAGCCGCGGAAGGACGTCCCCGACCTCTATGCGCGCAAATACGAAAAACTGCTCGCTCTCCCTGCTCCTCCGCGGGAGGGGGCGCGGGGGACGGTGGGGCTCCCGTTGCAGCTCCTCATGTATGAACAGCTTCCCCTGTGGACGGAGTTTTTCGAGCAGTGCGGCTTCAACGTCGTCCTCTCCGAAAAGAGCTCCCGCGCCCTCTACTTCAAGGGGCAGCACACCGTCGCGAGCGACACGGCCTGCTATCCCGCAAAGCTCATGCACGGGCACATCGAGAGCCTTCTCGACAAGGGGGTGGACTTCATCTTCTACCCCTGCGAGAGCTATAATTTCGACGAGCACGACTCGGAGAACCACTTCAACTGCCCCGTCGTCGCCTACTATCCCGAGCTCCTCCGCGCCAACAACGAGCGTCTCACGAAGGAGAACTTCCTCGCACCCTACCTCGACCCCAACAGCGAGGGGACGGCGGTGCGCGCTCTCCGCCGTGCGCTCGGGCGGTACCGTCTCCCGCTCTCCCTCGTGCGGCGGGCGTTCCGTGCAGGTCTGAAGCGCATGGAGACTTTCCGCGCGGAGATCGTGCAGCTCGGGAAGACCATCCTCGAAGAGGCGGAGCGGGAGGGGAAGCAGGTCATCGTTCTCGCGGGCAGGCCCTACCACGCCGACCCCGAGATCAACCACGGCATCGATAAGCTCCTCACATCTCTCGGCATCTCCGTCCTCTCGGAGGACGCCGTGTTCGCGGAGGGGGACCCCGTAAAGGTGAACGTGCTCAACCAGTGGACCTACCACGCGCGGCTCTACCGTGCGGCGGAATTTGCGACGCGGCATGAGAATGTCGACCTCGTGCAGCTCGTCTCCTTCGGCTGCGGGATCGACGCCATCACGACGGACGAGGTGCGCGCCATTTTAGAGAGCCGCGGCAAGCTCTACACGCAGATCAAGATCGACGAGATCACGGGCCTCGGCGTGGTGAAGATCAGATTGCGTTCTCTTCTTGCCGCCCTCGAGGAGAAGAAGCGCAAAGCGGAACGGGAGGAAGGGGTATGAAAGAGAAGAAATTTACGGATTTTTCGGACCCATATCCCATTTTTCCGCAGGACAGGCGGGGGGAATACCTCATCCTCGTGCCCAACATGCTCCCGTGGCACTTCGACATCCTCGTCCACATCCTCGAAAAACGCGGCTACCGCTTCGAGGTCCTCAAAAACGAGGGGCGCGCCGTCATCGACGAGGGCTTGAAGCATGTGCACAACGACGCCTGTTTCCCCGCCCTCTGCGTGATCGGGCAGTTCCTCGACGCCTTGAAGAGCGGGAAATACGACGTAGACCGCACCGCTGTCCTCATCACCCAGTCGGGCGGTGCCGCGCGAGCAACTACGTCCCCCTCATCCGCAAGGCGTTGAAGAGCGAATTCCCGCAGGTGCCCGTCCTCTCCCTGAATTTTGCGGGGCTCGAGAAGGAGAGCGGGATCGAGATGGATCTCGGCCTCCTCAAGGAGCTCGGCTACGGGGTCCTCTACGGCGACCTCATCATGACCTGCCACAACCAAACTGCGCCCTATGAGAGGACGGCGGGGGCGGCGGACGAGGCGCGGAGGGCGTGCGTTGAGGAAATCAAGCGCGCCTTCGACGGCGGGGGCTATAAGAAGTACAAACGGAACGCCGCCCGCATCCTCGGGCGCTTCGCAGAGGTCCCGCGGACGGGGGAAAAGAAACTCAAAGTGGGCGTGGTGGGGGAGATCTATGTAAAATACTCCCCGCTCGGCAACTCCCACCTCGAGGAGTTTTTGCGCGCGGAGGGGTGCGAGGTGGAGCTCCCCGCCCTCGCCGATTTTGTGTTGTACTGTATCGTGAACGTCATGAACGACGCCAAGTTCTACGGGATCGGAAGGGGGCGCGCCCTCCTCTTCGGCATGGTCTACCGCTGGTTCTACGGATTGCAGAAAAATATCAATAAGCTGATGAAAAAACAGGGGGTATTTGCGCCGATGCACGACTTCGAGCACCTCCGCTACCTCGCAGACCAAGTCATCAATCAGGGCGTAAAAATGGGGGAGGGGTGGCTTATTCCCGCCGAAATGACGGCGCTCGCGGAGAGCGGAACGGAAAATATCGTGTGCACGCAGCCCTTCGGCTGTTTGCCCAATCATATCGTCGGGAAGGGGGCGGTGCGCGTCGTCAAACAGCACTGCCCGCGCGCGAACATCGTGCCCGTCGACTACGACCCCTCCGCGACGAAAGTCAACCAGGAGAACAGGATAAAACTCATGCTCGCCGCGGCAAGGGAGAAGAAATGAGAGAGGTCATTTCCGCAAAACTCAACGAGATCGAAGAAAGGGAGCGGGTGAAGATCCTCTATGCCGCAGAGTCGGGCAGCCGCGCTTGGGGGTTTTCCTCGCCCGACAGCGACTACGACGTGCGCTTCGTCTACGTCCGCCGCACCGAGGATTACCTCCGCCTCCGTCCCCTGCGGGACGTGATCGAGTGGCAGCTCGACGAGACCCTCGACATCAACGGCTGGGACTTGAAGAAGGCGCTCCCCCTCCTCGCTTCCTCCAATCCCGCCCTCTTCGAGTGGGCGGGCTCGCCCATCGTCTACCGTTCTGCGGAAGAGTGGGGAGAGATCGCCCGCCTTCTTCCCGTCTATTTCGACCCCAAAAAGATGTTTTTCCACTACCGCAGCATGGCGCGGCACAACTATTTGGAGAACTTCGGCGGCGGCAAGGTGCACTATAAAAAGTATCTCTATGTGCTCCGCGCCCTCCTCGTCTGCCGCTGGATCGCGGCGCGGGGGACGATCCCGCCCGTGCCCTTCGGAGAGCTCTGCGCGGCGGAACTGCCCGCGGAACTGCGCGCGGACGTGGAGGCCCTCCTCCGCTTCAAACGGGAGGCGCCCGAGGGGACAGAGGGGGAGAGAAACCCCCGCTTCGAGGAATTTATCGCGCGGGAACTAAAGGAGACGGAGCGCATCGGGCCCCTTCTCCCTTCGCGGCAAGTAGACGAGCGCCCGCTCGACGAGCTCTTTCTCCGCATTCTCTCCGTCGGCTGACCCGCGCCTTTCCGCGCGAAGAATGCCGGGGCGTGCGCATGCCCTCGCGCCCGCCCCTTGCCTTCCCCTTGAGGGGAAGGTGTCGCGGTGCAGCCGCGACGAATGAGGTGCTATAAACTGTTCTTTCCTTATTCAAAAGGAAACGAGGAACAAAATAAGGAATTGACAATCACATACACCTCATCACCGCCGCAAGCGGCGGAGCTTCAGCGCAAGGCACGCCTGCGGCGTCCTCAAGGAGAAGCCGAGAAAGCCCCCTCCCTCGTTTGAGGAGGGAGGGTGAGGGGGAGCGGCGTAATGCCGGACCCTCATACCGAGCGAAGCGAGTGTATCTTGAAAGATTCGCTCGCCCCTACGGGGCTCGGAATGAGGAGAGAACATGTCCTCGCGCCCGCCCTTGCCTTCTCCTTGAGGAGAAGCGTTGAGAATGCCACCCCCCTTAGTCCCCCCGCCGAAGGCAGGGGGGTTGCTTTCTGCGCGCCCGACTTACGGTTTTTTTCACCTCCTCCCTCGTTTGAGGGGGGAGGGCAGGGTGGGGGGAGCAACAAAAAGTGCGAATTTATACTTCATGGCTCCGCGATAATGCCGCGCCGACCGCATTTTGCGGTCGGCGCTATAGCGTGAATGGCTCTTTGTTTTTTCTTCACTGTCTAATTCTTTTGCACATGGAACAATGAATTATATTGCTCCCTTTCCCGAGCATAGAAATCGAGATTTCTTTGAATGCGCGAAATTTCATTTGAATTGTTTCGCGCCAGCTCCGTCTCATAATAAAACGAAGTACGAAATAAGGAAACAACAAATGAGGCAACAGCTATGCCCGCTACTCCACCGAGAACACATCCTATCCCGATGCGGACAGGCATTGAGAATTGCACATCAAATCCCGTAAGCGAAATCAAAATTGAATGCAAAACAGGCGGTATGACAAAATAGCCCAACGCGCCGATTGCCGCACCCGTGACGGCAAAAAGCGCAAACCATAAGATAAGAGGCAGGAAAAATTTTTTCAATTTTCTGCGTTTATGCAGCCGCTTAAGCCTTTCAAGTTCTTTTTGTTGGTTTATTGTTTCGGTCAATAAAATTTCATCTATCCTTTTGCGCAACTTTTCGTAAGCGTCGGTATAGCGGGACGATTTGCAATTCAAAAAATTCCGCAGACTATTACTTTCTACGACCTTATTTACATTTGCGATCGTCAAATTTGCTATCAGTGCGGTTTCGGAAGTCGTTTTGTTTTCCGCTAAAAATTTTCCCCTCCATGCCTCTTCGTTCTTCGGCTCCGAATCGAGCGCAGACATAAAGTATTTCTGCGCCTCATCGAAGTTGCGCGCATCCATTTCTTGCCATGCCCGCGTAAGTTTATTCCCCACCGTAGAACGTTCGCCACGGCTCGCCGCCTCGATTTTTTCTTGCATGGAGGCGAGCGTTTTCTCCATTCGTTTCCTTTGTTCTTCTTCCGCCGCGCGCTTGCGCTGTTCTCGCGCCCGCTCCGCCTCCTCTGCTTCCATGCTCCGCTTTTTTGCTTCGGGCGTGTGTGCCTTCACATATTCGAAGATCCTGTCGAGAGCGTCTTTGCGGCTGTAGTCGATCCCTTGCACTTTTCTTCCGTTCGGCAGTTTCTCGATTGGCTTCTCATTGAAAACAAAGGCAAGGGCGTCGCGTTCCTTTCCTCCCTCAGACATCATCTTCGTAAAGCGGGTATATTCGTTCTTCACCCACTTCGTCTGCAAATAAGCTTCTTTGCTACACACCACAAGCATGCACTCCGAAGTATAGAGCGCATACAAAATCAAAGCTTCATACGCCGACCCGACACGACGGCGGGCTACTCGTTCGGAGAAAAACGGCTTTAGTCCCTTTTCTTTCAAATAGTCGTAAATTTCATCCGCACGTAGACAGTCTTCCGTGCGCGAACCGGTTTCATCGTCCGTCACTTTTACGCAGAGAAATGTGTCGAATGAAAGTCCCTGCCGTTGCAACTCTGAAAATTCCTCGCGGATATAGTCGATCTCCTCTCCCTTCTTTTTATACTCCCTCCGCTGTTCTTCCGTCGCGTAAAGACAGGCGCGGAGATAGTTGAAGTCTTCCGTAAACTTCTTCTCGGAGATCTCGTGGCAAATGGGCTGCAGGCGGGGCGGCTCGCTCGCCATATCCTTT
>CANREU010000057.1 GCA_947629725.1 uncultured Clostridia bacterium | reverse complement strand
AAGAAAGTGCTCGTCATCGCAAAGGGCGAGAGAGCGGACGCGGCGCAGGCTGCGGGCGCGGATTTCGTCGGCGCGGAGGAGATGGTCCAAAAAATCCAGACCGAGAACTGGTTCGGATTCGACGTGATGATCACCACCCCCGACATGATGGGCGTTGTCGGCCGTATCGGCCGTCTCCTCGGCCCGAAAGGCCTCATGCCCAACCCCAAGTCGGGCACCGTCACGATGGACGTCACCCGCGCGGTGCAGGAAGTGAAGGCAGGTAAAGTCGAGTACCGTCTCGATAAGACCGCCATCATCCACTGCCCCATCGGCAAGAAGAGCTTCGGGCAGGAGAAACTCCTCGAGAACTTCAACGCGCTGATGGACGCCATCATCAAGGCGAAGCCCGCGGCAGCGAAGGGGCAGTACGTGAAGAGCGTCACCCTCACGAGCACGATGGGCCCCGGCGTGAAGGTGAACTACGCGAAGGCGTAAGAAGCCGCAAAAAAGAGCGAAAATCGCTTGACGGGCAGGGCAAAATCTGCTACAATCTAATCGGTTTACGGGAAACCGTGAACAAAAGCCGTAGAAAGCGGGTGTTCGGAAGAACTCAATTTCCCGCCGAGGCCGAGAAATTCTTCGGGAACTTTCTCCGTGCCTTTCTGCGGCGCGGAGAATTTTTTCTCCTCACAAAAGCGACTCGGGAGCGGAAGCTCCTACGGAGGTTAATATGTCGGCAAATTTGGAAGCAAAGAAAGCGGTTGTCGAAGAGATCAAGGAAAAGATCGGCGCGAGCAAGTCGGTCGTCCTCGTGAACTACGACAGACTCACCGTTGCGGAAGTCACCGCTCTGCGCAACAAGTTCCGCGATGCGAATTGCGAATACAAGGTGTATAAAAACACCCTTGTGCGCAAGTCCTTCGAGGAACTCGGCGTGAGCGGCTTCGAGGCGGATCTCAACGGCACGACGGCGTTCGTGTTCTGCCCCGATGAGACGAGCGGCTGCTCCATCATCGCGAAGGCGGTGAAGGAGAGCCCCGCATTGGAGAGCAAGCTCGTCCCGAAGAGCGCCTATGTGAGCGGCGCCTACGTGGACGCGGCGGGAGTCAAGAAACTCGCGGCGATCCCCTCGAGAGAGGTATTGCTCGCACGCATGGTCGGCTGCTTGCAGGCGCCCATCGCAAACCTCGCGTATGTGCTGAAGGCCATCGCGGACAAACAAAACTAATTCGGAGGAAAGAAAAATGGATGTTCAGAAACTCATTGAAGAAGTGAAAGGTCTCACGGTCGTCGAGCTCAACGACCTCGTGAAGGCGCTCGAGGAGGCGTTCGGCGTTTCCGCCGCGGCTCCCGTCGCAGCTGTCGGCGCGGCTCCCGCAGAGGCTGCTCCCGCCGAGGAAGAGAAGACGGAGTTCGACATCGTCCTCAAGGATTTCGGCGCGAACAAAATCGCGGTCATTAAGGCGGTGCGCGAATTCACCGGGCTCGGCCTTGCGGAGGCGAAGAAGGCAGTCGAGGCTCTCGGCGTCATCAAGGAAGCCGTTCCGAAGGCAGACGCGGAGGCTGCGCTTGCCAAGCTCAAGGAAGCGGGCGCTACCGCAGAACTCAAGTAAGCAGAGGTAACCGAGAAACGGCGGGCTTTTTCCCGCCGTTTTTTCGCCCTACACCGAATTTTCACAGCGATCCCGTCGAAAGCGCTTGACGGGAGCGCGTTTTCGGCGTAAAATAAAGAGGTAAGAATAGGAGGAAACCCTCGTGAAGAAAAGCTCGATGCGCCGCTTCGGCGCGTTACTCGCAACCGCCGGTCTCGGCGCGGCCTGCCTCGGCATGTTCGCCGGCTGCACGACCGACCGTCCCGAGATCACCGTCACCTACACCTTCCACGGCGAGGACTATCCCGTGGAATATATCCTCTCGCGCGACGCCACTCCCAAGACGGTCCAGCACTTCTTGGAGCTCATCGAGGCGGGCTACTACGAGGGGACCTGCATCCACGGCTACGATTCCTCGTATTTGTATGCGGGCGCCTACACCATTGAAAACGGCGACCTCGAGGAGATCGACTACTTCTCCAAAGTGCTCGAGCTCGAGGAGAGCGGCAAGAAGTTCACGCAGTCCGTCTTCATGGCAAAGGACAGCGAGACCGCCGCTCCGGGCGAGGGGCTCTACACCGTGTACGGCGAGATGCAGAGCGATAAATACAGCTACAGCGGCGCCCGTTTCGTCCATTCGCAGGGCGCGCTCGTGATGTATTACACCGCTCCCGCGGGCTTTACGGGCGACGTCGTGGTGCAGCGCAACGACGGCGGCAGCGGCCGTGAGGACAAGAACGCCTACCAATACGAGAACTATGTGATGAACAGCGCGACGTCGGCATTCTACACCTGCCTCGGCACGGGCAGCAACTCCGCGCGCGACGGGCAGTATTGCGTGTTCGGCAAGACGAAGAAGTTCGAGGAGCAGATGACGAACGGCCTCCTCAAGGCGATCAAGGACTATATCGACGGGCAGGCGGAGGACTACGAGTTCACCGAGAGCATGACTTTGAGGCTCAACTCCTACGACCATCTCTGCGAGGGCGTGGAGGGCTACCCGCAGACCATCCGCGACTACTTCGAGGACGTCCGCACGGGCGGCGCGGAGGAGAGCTACTCGGTGCCCCTCAAGGAGCCCATCACGATCAAGAGCGTGAAGATCAACAAGTATTGAGAAAACATTCGGAAAGAAGCCCCGCCTCGGGGCTTTTTTCTTGCCCTTTGATCCCCGCTCTCTCCTCTTGCCCTCGCCCCGCCCCACCCCTTGCCTTCCCCTTGAGGGGAAGGTGTCCCCGTAGGGGACGGATGAGGTGTATGCAAACTGTTTTTTCCTTATTCAAAAGGAAACAAAGGGAAGAAATAAGAAATTGCCAATTCCATACACCTCATCACTTCCGCATAAATGCGGAAGAGCTTCTCCTCAAGGAGAAGCCGCGGGGGGCCAAGAAAAGGGCAGAACACCCCTCTATTCCTCACGGATGTTCGCGATCTTGCCGTCCGCAACGGTCACGCGGAAGTAGCGCACCTCATACACCCGCTCTCTGCGCGCATAAACGAGCCCCACGCGGTCCTGTTCCCCCGTCAAAACGACGGAGCGGAAGTCCCCGAGGAAGTCCCGCAGCGTCCCTGCTTTGGCGGCGAGGGAGGGGTGCAGAAAAGGGAGGACGTCCGCCCCGATGAGGGCGCTCTCGAAGAGCGCGAGGGCGTAGGTCGCCTCGGTCGGCTCGCGCGCGGCGCGGAGGGTGCAGGCGGTGAGCTTGCCGTCTTCCCACGTGCAGAGGGCGGAGTGCCCCATGCTGTCGCGCAAGGGGACGTCGGCGGTGAGCACGCCGTCCTTTTCCTCCGCGTGCCCGTCCGCCCGCATGAGGATCTCCCCCTTTCGGGAGAGGAGGACGAACTCCCCCTCCGCCTGCAGAAGGAAATGCTCCCCGCAACGGCTCGCCTCGCACGCCTCAAAGGGGTCGGGAAGGGAGACGGGGAAATATCCGAACTCCGTCTCGAGGTGGAGCTGCACCTTGCCCTGCACGGTGAGGGTGAGCTTCGCCTCCCCGAATTTTTTCTGCCATAAAATGCGCATGGAGGCGTCGGCGCGGAGAAATTCAGAGGCATATACGGCGACGGCATTTTCCGTAAAATAGAGTGAGACGCCGGGCGGCGGCGCGAAGAGAAAGGCGTCGTCAAAGCGGAAGCGGACAGGCAAAAATGGGGAATGGGGTGCGATTTCGCAGAAAACGCCGTCCTGCGGGTCGATCTCGGTGCGCCGCTCGAAGCCGTCGACGGAGCCGAGAAAGACGCCCCCTATAAAGAGGGAGCACAACCTGTCCGCCAAAAAATACACTCTCATACCGATATTAAATGTATATGCGGGAAAAATTATGTCAACAATCGGTGTGCGGAGGTAAAAAAGCATGAACAAGATCAACGGCTACACCGAAGAAGAAGCGATGGGGCTCATCGAATACATCTACGCGGGCAAGAATGCGGGCAAGACCCTCTCCTATCTCTTCGAGACCTACGGAAAGGAGCACAGCCGCGCAAAGGGGAGCGTGCGCAACTACTACTACGCCTTCCTCAAGAAGACGGACGACGAGCGCGTGAAGCGCATCCTCGAGGGCAAGGACCTGCGCGCGGGGGAGATACGCCCCTTCACCGAGGAGGAGACGGACGAGATGCTCAAGAAAGTACTCAAAGAGCGCAGCAAGGGGATGTCGGTGCGTAAAGCGATCATGAACGTCTCCGACGGGGACGAGCGCCTCATGCTTCGCATGCAGAACAAATACCGTAACCTCTTAAAGAAACAGCCCGACCGCGTGAAGCGGGCGGCGGAGGAGGCAGGCGTGCCCGAAAAGAGCTTCTTGCAGCGTAAACTCGAGCGGGAGATCGACGAGCTCTATTCCCGCCTCGCGCTCGACCTACGGAAGGAGAACGAGCGGCTCCGCGCCGAATTGGAAAAATTACGCAGCGGGCGGGGCGAATAACCCGCATATACCCTCACAAACTGTGAAGGACGGGATCGCCCGTCCGTGGAGGGTAGAATGGAAAAGATGTTTTGTCTCGGGCTCGCGCTCGGCGCGCTCGGCGGCGCACTCCTGATCGCGAACAGCTATAAGGCGCGCTCCGTCGTGAAGAAAAGTCAGGCGGAATTCCTCGAAAAGATGGACGAGATGATGGACGAACGCCTGAAAGAGTGCGACCGCGGCGACGGCAAGCCCGAGAAAAAGAAGAAGTGAGGGAACGCCCCGATACGGGGCGTTTTCCTTTTTTGTTGCGGAAACGCTCTGCCCTTCGCCTCCCGCACGTCATTTCGACGACCGAAGGGAGGAGAAATCTCGCCCTTTGAGATTCCTCACTTCGTTCGGAATGACGTAGTGGGCGAGTTCTGAATGACGCAGTAGGCGGGAAGTTGCCCCCTCCGTGGGAGGGGGGGGTAGGGGGTGGGGCGCTCTTTCTCTTGCCTCCCCCCTTATACCTGAGGGGGGAGGGCAGGGTGAGGGGTGGCGGGAAAGAGCGAGATTCACTCCGCCGCGCAAGGCGCGGCGTCGGAATGACGTAGTAGGACGGTTCGGAATGACGTAAAAAGAGGGTCGCCGAGGGATAGGGGTGCGGGGAGCTATAAAATACGTCACCCTGAGCCTGTCGAAGGGTGTCCTTATTATAATGAGGTCATGTTTCGACTACGCTCAACATGACGTATTTGTATGGCGTGCCGCCCTTCGGTAGCGATCATAGCGTGCGGGCGATAGGGGTGCGGGGAGCATGTCCTTTTCGCGGTAGGAGTGGGGTGGAAAGCCCGTTTTTCCGCATGCGCTCTCCGCCGTATGTCCGCGCTTTTCTTGACACGCCGCCGCGGCGCGTGATATAATAAAAGCGCAACAAAAGGAGAGATCATGGGCGAAGAATTCATCTGTAAATATTGCGGGGCGCCGCTTCCGTTGCAGGAGGCGGTAGGGGGCGTTGTGCGCTGCACCTATTGCGGGAATGTGCAGACCTTGCCGAAGAAGGACGTCTCTCCCGCCGCGCTCTCTTTCCTCCGCATGGGGGAGCACGATTTAGACACCTGCAAATTCGATGAGGCGTATACGGCGTATGCAAAGGCCGCGGAGCTTGATAGTGAGGAGCCCGAGGCGTACTTCGGCATGGCGCTCGCCGCGTTTAAGGTACAGTACTTAAAGGACGAGGTCAACGAGCGCTTGCAGCCCATCTGCCACGAGATCTCCGAGAAGGTCTTTTCGGGCGACAGGAACTTCCGCCGCGCATTGGAACTTGCAACGAACGAGCAGAAACGGGAGTATCTTGCGCGCGCGGAGGAGATCGCCCATATCCGTAAAGAATTTTACGATCTCAAAGCGAGCGGCCTCGATTACGACTGCTTTTTGTGCGTAAAAGTGACAGACGGGGGCGGAAAAACGGCGGATCACGACCGCGCGAACGAAATCTACTACTATCTCAAAGACAGGGGCCATTCGCCCTTTTTCTCCGAGCGGGAGATGAGGAACCGCACGGGGAGCGACTACGAGGCTCTTATCCTGTACGCCCTCTACACGAGCGAGTGCATGCTCATCGTGTGTTCGGACGAGGAGTATTTGCAGACCAAATGGGTGAAGAACGAATACACGCGGTTCTTACATATGCTCGCAAACGAGGAGAAGGAGCGGGACGCGCTCACATTCGTCTTTTCGGGCAAGCCCGTGGAGAAACTCCCGAACGGAAAGAAGGTGCAGGGCATCGATCTATCTAAACCCGACGCGTACACCCGCATCGAAGATTTTGTGCAAACACACACCCCCGAGGCGAAAAAGCGGAGGGAGGAGGAGCGGTCGCGCAAGGCAAGGGAGGAAGAGGAGAGCAAACGGCACCTCTCCGCTCTCGAGGAGGAACTCAAACAACTGCGCGAAGCGATGATGCGACAGACGGAGGAAAAGCGGGAAGAGCGGCAGCAGGAGCTCTTGAAGGAGCGCAGCGCGAAGGAGGAAGAGGAACGCAAGCGCTGGGAGACGGAGGAGCGCAAGCGCAGGGAGACTCAACTCCGTTATGCCGAACAGCGCCGCGCCACCGAGGAGGCCGAAAGAAAAGCACGGGAAGAGGAAATATGGAACGCGCAGTTCGAAATCGAAGACGGCGTTCTGAAAAAATACAAGGGGAAGGGCGGCGACGTCGTCATTCCCGAAAGTATCACTTCGATCGGGCCGAAGGCCTTCTCGGGGTGCAGCGGGGTGACGGGCGTCACAATCGGCGAGAGCGTCACTTCGATCGGCGGAGACGCATTTGCCTTCTGCGGGAACCTGAAGACCGTAACCGTCCCCGATCTTGCGGCATGGTGCAGGATCGAATTCGGGAACATGCAGGCAAACCCGCTGTGCAATCGGGGGAGCCTCTTTGTAAACGGCAAAAAAGTTACGGAACTCACGGTCCCCGCAGGGGTAACCGCGATAAAGGACTATGCGTTTGCAGCGTGCGGGGGACTAAATAAGGCCGTAATTCCCGATAGCGTGACTTCGATCGGGGAGGGGGCGTTCGGCGAGTGCTTCGATCTTGCGGACATTGCGCTCCCCGACAGCGTGACTTCGATCGGGGCGGGGGCGTTTTTCAGGTGCCTCAAACTTGCGGATATCCGTCTCCCCGCGGGGATCAGGGAGATCGGGGAGGATACCTTCATGGATTGCATGTCCCTCCTCTCCGTCGCGATCCCCGAGGGCGTGACCGAGATCGGGGAATCCGCGTTCGCGGGCAGCGGGCTTGAAAGCATCGTTCTCGGCGGCAGTTTGTGGTCGGTCGGGGAGGGGGCATTTCAGTCGTGCGAAGATCTTACAAGCGTCACGGTGGGGGACAGCATGCGTTCGATCGGGGCAATGGCGTTCCTCGCTTGCTCTGCCCTCCGGAGCATCGATACCAACAAGGTGACCTCCATCGGAAGCGGGGCGTTTGCCCATTGCAGTGCGCTCGAAAGCGTAACGGTCCCGAACCGTTCCGTCCTCGCCGAAGACGGCGCGTTCGGCTTGCAGCTCGATATGGGCGGGGGCATCGGGGAGTTTTACGAGTTCACGGACAGCGCAACTGGGCATGAAAGGAGCGTGGCGTATGCCCCTGTCCGCACGGCGTCGGTGCCCGCCCATGTCCTCCCGCTTCTCCCCAAAGACAAGTTGCAGAAGGTGACCGTGACGGGCGGCGAGACGATCGGCGAAGAGGCCCTCCTCGGCTGTACGTCGCTCGGGAGCATCGTTCTGCCCGAGAGCGTGACCGTGATCGAGGACCGCGCCTTCTCGGGGTGCAGCGGGGTGAAAGAGATCGCACTCCCCGTCGGCGTGACCGAGATTGGGGAGGAGGCCTTCAAAAACAGCGGGTTGGAAAAAATCACCCTCCCGAAGAGCGTCTCCGTGATAGGGGAGGACGCCTTTGCGGGGTGCGCCGCGCTTGCGGAGGTCACCCTCGAAAACGGCGTACAGATCATCGGCAAGGGGGCGTTCGCGGATTGCAACGGGCTTACGGCCGTCACGGTCCCCGAGAGCGTCCTCGAGATTGGCGTGAGGGCGTTTGAACACTGTACCGCCCTCAAAGAGGTCTCCATGCCCAAGCGGCTTTCTGGGCTGTTCGGCGGAAGACTCAAAAAGATCTTCGGCGACCTTGCGGATACGGTCTCCTTCCGTTTCACCAAAGATTAGCGAGGGCGGCGGAAACTCTTGCAAAACCGCGCGGAGTGTGCTATACTTGTCGCATGGATAAGCCCATCGCAGCCTTCGATATAGGGGACAAGCGGGTCGGCGTGGCGTTCACCGACCCCTTCGGGGAGTACGCCGTGCCCTCCGATACCTACTTCCGCACGGGAAATTTGCGGGAGGACGTCTCTTCCCTCCTCAAGATCGTGAAGGAGCGGGGGGCGGGGCTCATCGTGTGCGGGCTGCCCGTCAATACGGACGGCACGCCGAGCGTGCAGACGGAGAAGACGGAGCGCTTTCTTGCGGCTTTGCGGGCGGCGGCGGACGTCCCCGTCGAGACGGAGGACGAGCGCTACACCACCCGTGAGGCGCGGGAGGATCTCAATTTCCTCGGGGTGAGCGTAAAGAAAGACAAGAAAAAAAAGAGCGTGGATTCCCTCGCGGCGGCCTATCTGCTCGAGCGGTATCTCGCGCGAAAAGGAGATAAGATGAAAGAGGATCGCGAAGACTACGACGAAGAGAACAACATCGTGGAGCTTGTGGACGACGACGGAACGACCCACCGCTTCGAGCACCTCATGACCTTTGAATACCGCGGCGATTGGTATTGCGCCTTTGCGCCCGAGGAGACGGCGGAGGCCGTTGAGGAGGATGAGGAGGACGAGGGGGACGAGGTCGCCATCTTCCGCCTTGTGGGGGAGGAGGACAACGAGACCCTCGAGACCATCGAAGACGATGAACTGCTCGACGAGGTGTTTGCCGAATTCTGCAACCTGTGGGAGAACAGCGAGGACGCCGACGAAGCGGCGGAACTCGACGGCGGCGAGCAGTGAAAGCCTTCCCCCCTCGGGGGGGAAGACAAGGAGCGACGAAAGGCCTACCCTTTTCCAAAGGGGAGGCTCCGCCGCTTGCGGCGGTGGTGGGGATTGACAATCATCGGACCCC
>CANREU010000056.1 GCA_947629725.1 uncultured Clostridia bacterium | reverse complement strand
GGTAGCCACCTCTTGCCCTCCCCCTGCGTCAGGGGGAGGGGTAGGGGAGGGGGTCCGCCCCGGGTCCTTCACACAAACAACAGCGGAGACCTTCCGTGCCCTCGCGTCCCGTAAAAATTGCGCGGCGGTAGGGGAGATCGGGCTCGACTACCACTACGGCACGGAGACAAGAGAGGCCCAGCTCGCCCTCTTTGAAGCCCAGCTCGCCCTCGCGGAGGAGCTTGCTCTCCCCGTGCAGATCCACTCGCGCGACGCCTGCGCCGACACCCTTGCCGTCCTCCGCGCCCGCACCCCTTCCCGCGGGTTTTTGATGCACTGCTATTCCTACGGCGCGGAAAATCTCAACGCCTTTCTCGACCTCGGCGCCCATGTTTCCTTCGGCGGCGTGGTGTGTTTCAAGAACGCGCGGCGCGCCGTCGAGGCGGCGGCGGTCTGCCCCGTAAACCGCATTCTTACGGAGACGGACAGCCCCTACCTATCCCCCTTCCGCGGGGAGAAGAACACCCCCGCGAACATCCCCGTCATCCTCAAAAAATTAGCGGAGATCAAGGGCGTCTCCTCCGAAGAAATGGAGGGGCGTGTGCGCGAAAACGCCGAAAAACTCTTTCCTGTATTGCAATGGCTATAGTCAATAAAATTTCAAACAAACCATAGACTTTTCTTAAAATATGTGATATAATGTTTCATGATGGGTAAACATATGGTTAGATTAGCAACAACTTTTTCTGGAATAGGCGCGATAGAACACGCTTTTGATAGACTTAACATTGACCACGAGATTGTTTTTGCGTGCGACATTAACGAATTCGTAAAGCAATCTTATTTTGCCAATTATGACATTTCGGAAGATAGGTGGTATCACGATATTTATGATATTCCCGGCGAAATGTACGAAGGAAAAGTTGATTTTTTAATGGGCGGGAGCCCCTGTCAATCATTTTCCAGTGTCGGAAAAAGAAAGGGTTTGAATGATGATCGCGGCAACCTGATTTTTGCTTATATCGATTTAATTAAAAAAATTAAGCCCGAGATTTTTATGTTTGAAAATGTTAAGGGGCTCTTAACGCATGACAATGGGAAAACTTTTGCGTTGGTCCGCCGGGAGTTTGAATCTACAGGATATAAAATTGTTTATAAGGTTTTAAATTCCAAAGATTATGGGATCCCGCAAAATAGAGAGAGGCTGTATTTATTGGGGTTTAAAGACAAGAATGCGCAATTTGATTTTCCAAAGCCAATGGAATTGAAATACAAAGTCAAAGACTTTTTGGAGGACAAAGCCGATCCTAAATATTATTTGGGCGAAAAGGGCATTCATTTTGTAAAGAATAGAACGCAACACAACTATAAGGTGCAGATCAACGGAGACATCGCACTGTGCCAAAAGGCGAACCAGCAATTTAATTGGCATGGAGATTTTGTTCAAGAAGAGGGGAGGCCTGTTGACGAAAAATATTTCTTGTCAGATGCAGTGAAAAGTTATGTATTGAAATCCGGGACAAAGGGCTTTTATTCCAAGCCGCAAACGGATTTGGAGGTGGCACGACCGCTTTTATGCACTATGGGAAGTATGCATAGAGCGGGCGTTGATAATTATTATACATACGGAGAAAGAATCAGAAAATTGACGCCGCGAGAATGTTTGCGGCTAATGGGGTTTTCCGACGATTTTAAGATTGCCGTAAGCGATACGCAAGCCTATAAGCAGGCAGGCAATAGTATCGTTGTAAATGTTTTAATGGCAATACTTCGCGAAATTTATAACCTACGATAAAGGAGGAGTAATATATGCAAAAAAATAGACTAAAAACAATAGACGCCTTAGAGATTAATTTTGTTGATTCATGTTGCCGTGAGGATTTTAAGCTTGATACAAGCGGAGAACGACGTCCCGGAAAAAGCAAAGGAACGGGCGAAAAACGGCTTTTCATAAAAGGGGTCAAAGACAATCCCGCTCCCTACGATCAATTTTTTCAGTTTGACAAGGTCAAATATTTTTTCTTCAAAAAATCAGATCTTCTTCTTTACTTGAAAGAAGCCAAAGAAGAATATATGAATCCCGCACAGGATTATCAAAAAGACATCTCGGTCTTCTACAAAGAAAATGTTGAATATGTCAATGCGCTACAGCATGAGTACAATCGACTGCAGTTCGATAGAACTTACGACAAGCAGCACCGCTACTATTTGGTTTTGAAAGGGAACACAACAAAGAACAATGAGAATAGAATAGCCTATTCTTATATTTTGAGCATTTGTCTTCCGCGAGTTACTAAATTCAACTTCGTAAAGCTAATGAACGAAGACAACGGCGACATCTTTATTTATTTGAAACCTACTTTCTTTACAAAGCAGGAAGCAGTCGATTTCGTTTCCATGACGGATGTCGATTTGGGTAAACGGCCCAAAAATAAGGGCAAGGCGCGGAAAGCTCAAACGAAATACAGGTTTGATTTATTGCAAAAAATGCCCGCATGTGTCGTTACAGGGGTCGCCGATGATAGATTATTGGTCGCATGTCATATAAAACCCTATTCTGAATGCAGCGAGGAAGAAGCATTTGACATCAACAATGGTATAATCATGACGCCGACCTTTCATTATATGTTCGATATAGGATTTATCTCTTTTAAGGATACAGGAGAGCTGATGATTTCGGGTTTCTTGTCTAATCTTAATAAAAATCGGTTGGGCATTAAGGACGGCCAGTTGTGTAGCATAAATAAGGGAAGCGCAAAATATTTGGATTACCATAGAAAAAACATATTCAGCCGAGTAACAATTGACGAAGACGAGTTGATTGATTGATCCCCTCATGAAAGATACCTATACTTACAAGATCGGAGACAATCTCTACATCAATCTCACCAACCGCTGTACCAACCGCTGCGCCTTCTGCGTGCGCGGCAAGGAGACTTATGAGGGGTACGCCCTCTGGCTGAAGGGGGCAGAGCCGACCGTCTCGCAGATCGAAGAGGAGATCGGCGACCCCAAAAAGTACCGCGAGATCGTCTTTTGCGGCTACGGCGAGCCCACCGAGCGGCTCGAAGATATGCTGGAACTTTGCGCCTATGTGCACGCCCGCGGCGGGAAGACGCGGCTCAACACCAACGGGCACGGATCCCTCCTCGCGGGGAGGAACATCGCGCCCGAACTTTCGGGAATGCTCGACGGCGTGAACGTCTCCCTGAATGCGCCGACTGAGGCGGAATACAACCAACTCTGCCGCCCGCAGGTTTCGGGCGCCTTTCAAGGCATGCTGCAATTCGCGCGCGATCTGAAAAACGCGGGGATAAACGCGTGGTTCTCGGTCGTCGACTGTATCGGGGAGGAGAAGGTGGAGAAGTGCCGCGCCCTCGCGGGGGAGATCGGTCTTTCCCTCAAAGTGCGCCCCATGATCGGGTGAAAAAATCGGAGAGCCGAGAAAACTCGCGCTCTCCCGGCTCTCTTGTTCTTTTGTCGCAAGGTTCCCCTTGCGATCACAGTATGGGCGGAAAATCCGCCCCCATGTGCGGAAAATGATGGAAACTCTCGGCGAAACGCTCTCAAAACACGGCTTCTTTTTCAAGAAAAAATTCGGGCAGAACTTCCTCACCGATAAAAATTTGCTGGACGCCGTCGTGCGGGACGCGGGGGTGGACGAAAACACGGCCGTTCTCGAGATCGGCACGGGCGCTGGCGCGCTTACGCGGGCGCTCTCGGAGAGGGCAAAGCGGGTCGTCTCCTATGAGATCGACGCTTCCCTCCGCCCCGTTCTCGCGGAGACCCTCTCGGGCTGTGCGAACGTCGAGGTCGTCTTCCGCGACTTCATGAAGGAGGACCTCCCCGCCCTCGAGAGGGAGCTCGGGGAGTACGCGGTCGTCGCCAATTTGCCCTATTATGTCACGACCCCCGTCGTTTTGCGCTTTTTGGAGGAGGCGGAGCGCTGCCGCGGGATCACGGTGATGGTGCAGGAAGAGGTCGCCCTCCGCTTCTGCGCGAGGGAAAATACCCCCGAATACGGCGCGATCACGGCGGCGATCGCCCTCAAGGGGAGCGCGCAGATCACGCGCAGGGTGCCGCGGACGGCGTTTACGCCCCGCCCGAACGTCGACTCGGCGGTGGTGCACGTCGCGTTTACGGGGGGCGTGGAGGCGGACCCCCGCGCCTACCGCGAGGCCGTGAAGTGTGCCTTCTCGAGCCGCCGCAAGACCCTCGAAAACAACCTCATGGCGCGCTTTTCCCTCTCCCGCGAGGGGGCGAAGGAGCTCCTGCGGGCGGCGGGGATCGTCGACGGCGCGCGCGGGGAGACCCTCTCTCCCGCCGATTTTGCCCGCCTCTCCGCCCTGATCGCGCCCTATCTCAAATAATTTTTTCACAAGGGAAACTTTTGCCCGCCCTGCGGGCTTTTTCTTTTTCCCTTTGGAGTACGGCCGCTCTCCGCGCCCGTGCGCATTTTCTTGCCCCCCTTGCCTTCCCCTTGAGGGTGCCGAAGGCATGCCTTGCGCTGAAAGTGCCGCGCAAGACCTTTGCGCGGCAAAAGGGGTGTGCCAAACCGCAATACAACACCCCGACGCCGACGGGAAAAGGATAGAAAGCGCGGCAAAAGGGGTGTGCAACCGCAATACCACACCCCCTCGCCGCCGTAAAAGGCACGGCGGAGCTCTCCCTCAAGGTGGCGCCGAGGGAACTTGCCCTCGCCCTCCTTTGGGGGGCGAGGGGTAGGGGTGCGGGGGGTGTTCGTTTTTCGTCCCCGCATATCCCGAGCGTGCCTTCCCCCCGAAGGGGGAAGGCTTTCGGTCGGCGCGGAGAGGGGTGTTACGGGAAAACGAGCACAACACCCCCTCGGTCACTGCGCGACAGCTCCCCCTCAAGGTGGCGCCGAGAGGACTTGCCCTCGCCCTCGCCCCACCACGTCATCCCGAGCCGCCGTGCCGCCCGCGTTTGCGGGCGGCACGGCGTGTCGAGGGATCTCTTTGCAAAAGAGCGAGATTCGCTCGCTTCGCTCGGAATGAGGGGAACTTGCCCTCGCCCGTGAGGGGGCGTCCCGCTACCAAACTCTTCTTCCTTCGAGGAAATATCCCCTGCGCTTTGCGGAGATCTGCTCGATTTTCGCATAGTCGGAGGCGGTGTGGAGGATATAGTTTCCGCCGAGATAGAGGGCGACGTGCCCCACCCGCTCGATCCCCGTGTTGTGCTCCCGCGAGGCGTTCGTAAAAAAGAGCAGATCCCCGCGTTTGAGGTCCGTCCATGCCAGTTTTGTCCCCTGCTTCACCTGCGCGCGGGTGGTCGTGCCGAGGAGGACGCCCGCCCCGCGGTAGAAGATATACTGCATGAGGGAGGAACAGTCGAACCTGTCCTCCGAAAACCCCTTGAGGAGGCGGCCCGTGCCGTCGTGAAAGCGGACCGCGCCGTACACATAGGGGACGCCGAGCAGGCGGCAGCCCTCTTCGATCGTTTTCTCCGTCCTCCCGTCCGCCCGCCCGAGCGAGACGGGCTCGCCGAAGCGTTCGTCCGCACTCACAAAGGCGGCCCTCCCGCGGTAGAAGGTCTTATACCAGCCGCCCGTCTTCTCCCTGCGGGGGAGGAGGGTGTTTCTTTCCGCCGTGCCGAGCACGGGGAACTCCGTTCCCGCACCCGTCCGCACGTTGAGACCGTCTACTGTTACGCGTAAATACTCCGCCTGCGCGGGCACCCGCTCCTCTCCGGAGGGAGAGCCCTCTCCGGGAAGGACCTCTTCGGGGGGAAGGGGCTCCTCGGGCGGAAACACCGTTTCGGGCGGGACTTCTTCGGAGACCTCGGCGCGGGGCGCGCCGTCCGTTGAAGGCGGGCCCCCGCCGCACGCCGAAAGGGGGAGGGCGAGGAGCGCCGTAAACATGCAAAGAAAGGCAAATTTTTTCACAGACTTCCTCCTTTTTGCTCTTGGTAAGGCAGTATAACACGGGCGGCGTGAAGGAATCAAGGAAAAAATACAGGCGGATTTTTGGGAAATGGGGGAGAAATTTCCATAAAAGCGCTTGAAAAGCAAAAAAATCGCGCTATAATGGAGAGGGAGGCAGACCATGATATTTGAAAGTTTCGACGGAAAGAAGATCTATGTGCACGAGTGGACGGAGGTCGAAAACCCCAAAGCGGTGGTGCAGATCGTCCACGGCATGACGGAGCACGGCGCGCGGTATGCGGGGTTTGCCCGCTATCTCAACGAGCACGGCTACGCCGTCGTCGCCGACGACCACCGCGGGCACGGAAAGACCGATCCCGACACCCTCGGCTGGTGCGCGGGAGACATGTTCGCGGACACCGTGCGCGACGAGGCGGAGATCGCCAAATACTGCCGCGCCCGTTTCCCCGGGCTCAAACTCTTCCTCTTCGGGTTCTCCTACGGTTCCTTCCTCACGCAGAGCTTTCTCTCGAAGTACCCCGGCCTCATCGACGGCGCGGTCGTCGCGGGGAGCAACCACAAAAAGGATTTCGAGGTGTACCTCGGCTCCGTCGTCGCCCGTCTCAAGGGGGAGAAGAAGCCCGCAAAACTCATCGAGAAGCTCTCCTTCGGCGCCTACGCGAAGAAGTTTGCCGACAGGCAGTGGCTCTCGGCGGACAAGGAGAACAACGCCGCCTACGCGCACGACCCCCTCTGCGGGTTCACCTGTTCCAACCGTTTCTACCGCGACTTTTTCAAGGGGCTCAAATCCCTCTACACGAAACAATACGCCGCGGGGCTCGACAGGGAGATGCCCGTCCTCCTCGTATCGGGCGCGCAGGACCCCGTCGGCGACATGGGCAAGGGGGTAAAGCGGCTCTACCGCTACTACACCGAAAAGGCGGGCATGAAGAACGTCTCTCTCACCCTCTTCGAGGGCTCCCGCCACGAGTTTCTGAACGAGAAGGAAAACGGGGAGGAAAAGCGCGCCGCCGTGCTCGGCTTTTTCGAGAAAAACCTATAATGGGGTACAAAAAAACGCCGCCCGCGCAAATTGCACGGGCGGCGTTTGCCGTAAAAATTTCGCAAAACCGCCCTCTAATTTGTGAGGAGGAACATCGCGAAAAAGAGCGCGGCGACGATCCATGTGACAACGGAGACCTCCTTCGCCTTGCCCGTGAACAGTTTTACGAGCACGCAGGAGAGGATCCCCACGCCGATGCCGCTCGTAATGGAGTATCCGAACGCCATCACGGTGATGGTGAGAAAGGCGGGCAGGGCGGCGGCGGGGTCCGCCCAGTCGACATCCTTTACGGACGTCATCATGAGTACCCCCACCCAGATGAGGGCGGCGGACGCCGCGCACATGGGCACGAGCTTTGCGATGGGGGAGAGAAAGAGGGCGAGGACGAAGCACAGGCTCGTGACGAGGGCGGAAAAGCCCGTCCTTCCCCCCGCGGCGACCCCCGAGGAGGACTCCACATAGGTGGCGACGGTCGTCGCGCCGAACACCGCGCCCGCGCAGGTCGCCACGGCGTTGGACATGAGGCACTTTCCCAGCCGCTTCGGCTCGCCGTTCTCCATCAGCCCCCCTTTGGAGCATGCTCCGTAGAGGGTGCCGAGGGTGTCGAACATATCCACCATGCAGAGGGCAAGGGCGGAGGTGACGATGAGCACCGCAAGTTCGCCCGGCGAGTGGATAGAAAGGTATTGTTTGAAGATGAACCCGTTTGCGAACACCTGCCCGACCGACTCCCTCCCCCATGCGGCAAACGCCTTGAAGGGGTCCTCAAAGTTCGCGGCAATGGAGGTGAACGTCTCGCGGCAACCCGCGGCGCCCCACGCGCAGCCGAGCCCCGCGAGGGCATAGTAGAGGGCGGCGGAGCCGAGCATCCCCCATAAAATCGCCCCCCTTACGTTCTTTTTGGAGAGGATCGCGATGGCGACCGCGCCGAGAAGGGCAACGGCCGCACCGATCGCGCCCAGATAATCGAGCTTCCCGAGCACGTTGAAGGAGGCGAATACGATCTGCCCTTCGTGCAAATTCACGACCCCCGCGTTTTTGAAGCCGATGAAGGCGATGAACATGCCGATGCCCACGGGGAGGACGGCCTTCACCTCGTGCGGGATGGCGGCGAGGATCTTTTTGCGCAGCCCCGTCGCCGTGAGGAGGACGAAGATCGCCCCGTCGAGGAGGACGAAGATCATTGCATTCGCATAGGTGAGTCCGAGACCCCCTCCGAGGAGGGTGCCCGTGATGTAGGCCGTCGCGCCGAGGCCCGAGGCCTGCGCGAGCGGCATTTTCGCGAGGAACGCCATGCAGACGGTGCCCACGATGGCGCCGAGCGCCGTCGCAATATACACCGCGCCGAACGAGACATAGGGGTACAAGCCATCCACCTCATACATGCCGGGGACGACGAGGAGGGCATACGCCATCGCCATGAACACGGTGAGCCCCGCCACCGTCTCCTGTTTGAAGGTGGACCCGCTCGCAGTGATGCCGAAAAAGCGGTCGACCCTGCCGATCTTTTTGGTTTTTACGGGCGCCCCGGGGGCGGACCCTTCGGGCGGAACGCTCTCTTCGGGAGCCCGATCTTCTTCTTTCATACGATCTCCTTTTTTCCATGATACCAAAAAATTCGGCGGGAGGCAAGGGGGAACGGCGAAAAAATCGCAGCTCGGCCCGAAAAACTCTGTTCCCGCGCACCCTATGCACGGAAAAGAGGGACAAACAAAGAACAAACCTCTTGCCTTCGGCGGGACTAACGGAAAGCAAACCCCCTGCCTTTGGCGGGGGGACACAGGGGGTGGCCGGGGGAACGAGCGCGAAACGAAGAAGAAAGGCGCACGCCTCTCTTCATCGTCATTCCGACGTCGCGCCTTGCGCGACGGCTCGGGATGACATGGTTGGGAGGGCGAGGGCATAAGCAGAACAAAGAGCAACGAAAGGCCTACCCTTTTCCAAAGGGGAGGCTCCGCCGCTTGCGGCGGTGGTGGGGATTGACAATCATCGGACCCCATCCCCATCCGTCACGGCTGCGCCGTGCTACCTTCAGCGCAAGGCACGCCTGCGGCGCCCTTTTACACGGAAGGGCATGGCTTTCTCTGCGGCGAGGGCCTCTGCTCCTCATACCGAGGCTCCGCAGGAGCCGAGTGTATCTTGATTTAAGATTCACTCACTCCGCCTACGGCTCCGTTCGGAATGAGGAGCCCACCGCGCCCGCAGCTATAAATACTGCGCGGAGCAAAACCACGCTTTTGCGGCAGCGCACCCAATTT
>CANREU010000055.1 GCA_947629725.1 uncultured Clostridia bacterium | reverse complement strand
CTTCGTCGGCGGGCACATCAACTTCGGCGCGTCCGTCCTCGTCATTGCCGTATTTATGGCGATGATCTGCTCGTTCACGGGCTCGGTACTTAGCGTGGAAGGAAAGAACTTCTACATCACGAAGCTCATCCCCGTCCCCTACCGCAGACAGCTCCTCATCAAGGCGTTTCTGAACATCATGGTGAGCGCGGTGGCGCTCGCGATCAGTGTGGGGGTCATCCGCGCTTTGGGATTTGTGACGGACGTGGAGATGGTCATCCTCATCTCGACGCAGCTCCTCCTTGCGGCGGGGCTGGTGTTCAACGGGATCAATCTCAACCTCGCCAATCCCAACTTGAAACCGAAGGCAAACGGGGAGCCCGAGGAGGTCAACCTCACCTACATGCTCCTCATCGGGCTCGCGATCGCCGCCATCATGGGGGCGGTGGGGATCGTCCTCCCCAATCTCTCCGCAAGCGCGGTCGTGTACGGAATGAGCTGGGCGACGGTCGCCTATTTCATCGACTTGGGCCTTGCCATTGTGTACACAACCATCAACATCGCCGTATTTTGGTTTACGGCGGAGAAAAAATACCGTAAGATCGAGGCATAAAGAGGTACGTTATGAAGAAATTGATGACTTCGATGATCATTGTATTGCCCCTTCTCATCCTTGCGATCATGCTCGTGAGCGGGGCGATCGTGGGCCTTGCCACGCACATCTATGTGGAGCGGGTGGAGTTCATCGACGACGGGGCGGTCTGGCTCGTGATGACGGACGAAAGCGCTCCCCCGCAGGAGTCCCTCGCCGTGAACGTTCTCCCTCTCAAGGCGGAGAACCGCGAGGTCGTGTTCTGGGCGGACGATGAAGACGTCGTCACCGTCAATAGCAAGGGCGTCGTCACCGCGACGGGCTTCGGCGAGACCAAAGTCCATGTGCGGAGCGTGGAGAACGCGGCGAAGGAAGACGTCCGCACCGTGGTCGTGACGGACGACAGCGTGCACGAGCTCGTGATGTGCGACTACGCCCCCGATATGTATAAGGGGGACGACCCCGTCGTCCTCACCGTGGAAGTCCTCCCCCATGAGGCGTTAAACAAGGGGGTGACGTGGACTTCCTCCGCGCCCGAGATCCTCTCCGTTCAGGGCGGCGAGGTGACCTGCCACGGCAAGGGCACGGTGACCGTTACGGCCTCCTCCGTGGAAAACCCCGACATCACGGCAACGGCGGTGATCGAGTGCCACCTGCCCCTCGTGAGTATCTCGGCGGACGAGACGTCCGTCGTGACGGCGGAGACCTCCGCGCAGTTCCCCGAGATCGTCCCCTACCCCGCCGACGCGACCTACACCGTGACCTACACCTCCTCCGATGAAGACATCGCAAAGGTGGACGCAAGCGGCGCGATCACCTTCCTCAAGGAGGGATCCGTCACGATCACGGCGGAAGCGTGCGACGACAGGGCGCACAGCGGCACCGTCTCGGTGACTTACGACTGCACGAACGGTTACTATGCGGGTCCCCTCTTCACCCAAACGGAGTACACCTTCGACTACGACGAATTCAAGAAGGCGGACCTCGGGATCGAGTTCCATAAGGACCCCGTAGGCTCCGAGCACGAGATCGTCCGCGTCGAGTTCGACAGGGAAGGCCTCATCGAATACGAAGCGGGAACGGAGTCGTTCATCCTCAAGGAAGTTCCCGATACCACCCCCCTCGGCAAGGTGAAGATCACCGTACACGCGCGTAAATATAGGAATGGGCAGATCGTGGAGTTCGACACCGACGTCTGCAACGTGACGGTCACACGGAAGACGGCAAACCTCTCCTTCGTGAAGCCCGACGGCAGCGAGA
The DNA here is from genome assembly GCA_947629725.1 of uncultured Clostridia bacterium. Lineage (GTDB taxonomy): Bacteria > Bacillota > Clostridia > Christensenellales > Borkfalkiaceae > Gallimonas. The sequence continues at coordinate 7,364 of CANREU010000055.1, read as the reverse complement.
TCGGGGCAATGTCGGTGACCTCCGCGGGCGTGAGTTTCACGGAAGTTGCGGGCGCCAACCCCTCGAGCGGGATCGGCGTGCTCGTCTCCCCCGCCAACCACACCGACGCCGTCTCCTACTCCCTCAAAGAGGAGGGCGGGTGCGCGAAACTCAGCGGCAAATCCCTCTCCTTCACGGCGGAGGGAACGGCGACCGTCGTCGTGACGGCGGAGAGCGGCGTAAGCGCGGAGCTCGCCGTCACCTACACGAAGGCGGGCGAACAGGATAAGGTCATCCAGACGAACGACGAGGCCGAAGTGTATGTCGCCCTCCGCTATGAGGACGAGCGAAACTTCCAAAACGGAATTTTACAGTTCACGACGCCCGACGGCTACACGGCGGAATACCGCTCCTCGGCGGACGAAACCGTGCACATCGAGGGCAAGAAGCTCGTCCCCAAGAAGGGCGGCTTTGCGGACGTCACCGTCACCTTCATACCCGACCCCTCCTCCGCTTCCGTGCGGGAGGAGCTGCGCGCGGAGGCGTCCTCCTTCACCGTTCACGTCTATGTGGACCGCACCGTCCTCGGCGGCGACATTCAATTCGACAAGACGGAGGGCTACACGACCTCCCTCGGGGAAATAAGCTACACCGTGACCCTCAACGTCCCCGCGGACGCGATGGAGGGCAAGGAGCTCTACCTCGGCGGCGTGAAGGCGGAGCTCTCCGGAGACGGCCTCACGGCGCATGCGACGGCAACGTTCGGCGGCGCGAACAGAATGCAGCTCACCGCCTCCGTGCGGTATGCCGAGAGCACGAAGGCGTTTGAAACGACGGGCGAAGTGTGCACGGCGGAGTGCACCGTAAACACCACCCACGGCGTCCTCACCGAAGCTCCCACAGTTACCCGCGATGGGCAGCCCTTCGACAACAAATTGCACTTTGCGGATACGGGGGAAGAGATCGTTCTCAAAATCGACGCCTCCGAGCCCTCCCCCGCCGACTTTGTCCTCACCGAGGAAAAGATCTCCTTCACGGTGGGCACGGACGAATACTTCACGGCGGCGATCTCCGTGGAAGGAAATATCGCCACGGTCACCCTCACCGCCATTGCGGGCACCTACGGCACGAAGAATACGACGCTCGAGGTCGCGGGGCAGTCCTTTGCGATCGAACTCGACGTCGAGACGCCCGCCGATACCGTTGAAGTAAAATACGGCGACAAGGTCCTTGCGGACGGTGAGACCTACCCCACCTTCCTCTCCGCCCTCGAACTCACCGCGACCGTTTCCCGTTCGGATAAGAAGAACATTTCGGAGGCGAGCAAGAAGGCCACCTACACCCTCGGCGGCCTCTCGAACGACGCGGGCAAGGCGCAGGGAAACCTCTTCGTCTTCACGATCGAGCCCGACGGAACGCAGCGCTTCACCGTGGAGTGCGGGAACGCGCACTTCTCCTGTACCTTTGAAAAGAAGGGGCTCGAGGGGATCGCGTTTGAGTTCGGCATTTCCTACTCCGACAACGGCAAACCCGTCTCGGTCGGTCCCTTCCCCTGTGAGGGATCGCGGGTCGAGACCACCTTCCCGCAGGGCATTACGGGCAGTTTCGACCTCCGCATCACGGCTGTGGACGATCTCTCCTCCTATCTCGGCGGCTTCGACGAGCGGGCGGCGGAAGCGTACTTCACCCTCGATGAAAAGGCGGGCTGGACGGCGCTCTTCAGTGTTTCGGGCACGGGCGCGGAGGCAGTTGCAAAGTTCAACGTCTCCCTCCCGCAGACGGGCGGCACCTTCATCGGCGAGGAGCTCTCCCTCCATGTCGGCGAGGAGACGGTCGTCGTCGTGCTCGGCAAGTCCGATCTCGTCCGCATAGAGTTCACGGGCTTCAACAGCGCCGACGACTCCAACGGCGGCGACAACTATAAGGGCTACCAGCAGGTGCGCGTGTTCGCAAAGCAGAGCGACTATGCGGGCGACGGCAACGTGGTGGACTATGTCCGCATGCCCCTCGTCGCCTTGAGCAACGCGGCGTCGCAGACGGCCGCCGACCTCTCTGCCATCGTGTGGACCCTCACCCGCCACGACGACCGCGCGGGCAGTGCAGCTCCCGTGGAGACCGTCACCGAGCAGAAGGGCAACACCGTAACTTACGGCGGCACGGTCTACACCATCGAGCCCGCGAAGGGCGGCTCCATCTTGAAACACGAGGAGACGGTCATCGCGCAGGGCGGCAAGTATCTTGCGACCCCTCACGTGACTTGGGTCGACCCGTATGCCGAGGACGGCTATGCCCACATCTACTTCGGCGACTTTGCGGGGCTCGAGGAGAGCGACGTGCAGAACGACTACTTCGGCAACTTCGGCGAGAAGGCGGAGTGGTCCCCCGTCCCCGCCATTACGACGGACGACGGCAGCGGCAGGACCTTTACGCCCTCCGAAAACGCCTACACCTACCTTCGCGTGGAGGCGGGCGACGGCGCACCGGACAGCAGCGTGCACGCGCACTTCAACTTCAACGTGCTTCAGGACGCGACCCTTCGGAATGTGTTCAACGCGGCGGGGTATTATAAGTACTCCAACCTCGTGCTGCACGAGAATTTGTACGGCCCGGGCGAGCTCGACGGCAACCCCAAAGCAGAGGATGCCGCAGCAAAGGGATTGATCTTGAACAGCGCCTCTTTGGACAAGACGCTCATTTACGGCAACGGCTATCAGATCAATTTCGAGGCACAGAACGCCTCGATGGCCCAGTATAACGAGAGCATCGGCACCGCGATCAATCGGGCGTATAATACCATTATCAAGTGTGCCAATCCCGCCGGCGAGATCAGCAATAAATATCAGAAGATGACTTATAAAATGGCCTACGCTTACTACTGCGATCTCTCGTACTACTACAAATTCAACCCGGTAGGCGACGTATTCTACGCGAAGAATACCGTATTCTCCTGCATTCCCAAGACGGCCGTGCAGCTTTATTACAACAATAAAGTGTTTTATGCCGAAAATATCGTCATGACGGAGTGCGGCACGGCAATACAGGCTGATAATAACAAAGGTCAAGAGATAAAAATTTATTACAAGGGCTCCATTGACATCCTCAACTATTTCAACAAGACCGCGCTAAGCGGTTTGCATTCGGCGATCTCTGCGCTGTACGGCGAGGTTGTCGGAGGTGTCAAAGATTACTTGGAATGGCACGGGAAAAAAGTTTCTGGCGACATCAGCTCTAAAGAAGCCGATAAGATCTACGTCAATGTGTTGGCATTTGCCTACTCGAATTTAAGCAGCAAGACGTATATTTGGAACGGCGATGGATACAAAACGCTTGCGGAAGGCGGCGGTGAATTGAGTAGCGGCGCAAAAATTGCGTGCAAAGATCTGGCTTTCAATTTTTACTACGCCTTGACGTATGAAATGATGAACGGCAGCACAAGATTGGACAATGCAATTACGGAATACAAGTCTGCTCTATTTAGCGGTACATTTACGGGTACAGCCGATATGAATAGCCTGTTCTCGACGAACCGCTATATCCGTTTGCAGTGCGAATTTAAGAAACCGGGCGAAAAGAACTACGACCATATCCAATGGCACAAGAATACCGTCTACCGCGACCGGTCCCTCCTCGGCGGGCAGAAGAGCCACACCGACGACCTTCGCGACTCCTTGAAAAACACGACGTGGGACGACGGTTCGGGCGTTGACGCCAACGGGCTCCCCTTCGACCCGCCCGCCGCAAAAGTAGCCGCCCTGCTCTCCGAGACGGTCCTCCCCTCCAAGCGCACCTACTCCCTGTAACCCGCCCTCCCTTCTTGGCGCCCCCTTGAGGGGGAGCTGTCACGAAGTGACTGAGGGGGTGTTGCGCGACAATCATGGGCGAACCCTCACCCCTACCCCTCCCCCTCACGTAGGGGGAGGGCACGCTTGGAATGCGGAAAAACCAAACCCCCTGCCTTTGGCCGGGCGGTCGTTGAAAGCCTTCCCCCCCTCGGGGGGAAGGTGTCCCCGCAGGGGACGGATGAGGGGCAATTCGCAAAATCGTGGGCGAACCCTCACCCCTACCCCTCCCCCTCGCGTAGGGGGATGGCACGCTTGGAATGTGCAAAAACCAAACCCCCTGCCTGTGGCAGAGCGATCGTCGAAAGCCTTCCCCCCTCGGGGGGAAGCGGCGTGCACTGCCCTCCTTCTCGGCGCCCCCTTGAGGGGGAGCTGTCACGAAGTGACTGAGGGGGTGGTGCGCGACAATCGTGGGCGAACCCTCACCCCTGCCCCTCCCCCTCTCGTAGGGGGAGGGCACGCTTGGAATGCGCAAAAACCAAACCCCCTGCCTTTGGCGGGGCGATCATCAAAAGCCTTCCCCCCTCGGGGGGGAGGTGTCCCCGCAGGGGACGGATGAGGGGGCAATTCGCAAGATCGTGGGCGAACCCTCACCCTACCCTCCCCCCTCAAGTATAAGGGGGGAGGCAAGAGCCGTAAATCGTGGCGAGCGCAAAACCAAACCCCCTGCCTTCGGCGGGGGGATCAAGGGGGATGGCACGCTTGGCTGCCCCCGAGAGCCCAACGTAACCCAAAAGAAAAATCACAGGAAAGGACGCGCAATGGTCGTTCAAATCGGAAACGCCTACTACGTCATCTTCATCGAGCTGGCTGTGCTATTCCTGCTCCTGCTTGTGGCCGCGCTGCAGGGCAAGAGCAGAGACTTTGCGCATGCCGTGCTCCTCGTCCTCCTCTTCTGCAACCTCGCCCTGCACTTCTTAAAGCAGGCGTTCCCGCCCTATATCGACCATTTCCCGCAGTCTATCCGCCGCTCCACGTTTGAAAATCTCTGCGCGGTTTCCACCGTCCTCTTCCCCTTCTGCTACCTCTTCCGCAAGCAGAACGTGCTGCACGATTTCGTCTTCTTTATGGGCATGTGCGGCGGGATCGGCGCCCTTTTGTACCCCACGGAGACGATCGGCATGTCTCCCCTCGCCTTCGATACCATCCGCTTCTACACCTGCCACACGATCCTCTTGGTCGTGCCGCTCGCGGCGGCGATCCTCGGCGTGTACCGCCCGCGGCTCTCCCGATTTTGGGCGATCCCCCTCCTCTTTTTGGTGTGGGAGACCGTTATCTGCCTCAATGAATTCCATTTGATAGGCGTGGGGCTCGTGGACGGGGAATTTTCCGACCTTCTGAACGCAGGCTTCCGCAACAGCAGTTTCGCCTTCGGCGTGCGCCCCGATTTCGCTTGGGCGGCGAAGGTGTTCGACCCGCTCGTGCCGACCTTCTTCCGCACGGACGCATTCGGACTGAACGGCGGCACCCCCTTCTACTTCCCCGTGCTGTGGCTCATCGGCCCCGCCTTCGTATTTTTGATCCCCATTTACGCGATCTTCACCGCCCCGTTTGCGATTTATACGGCCCTCCGCCGCCCGAGCCGCCCCGCTTTTTCTGCGTTTTCCCGAGACTCCTCTTTTTCCGCGTCATCCTGAGCCGCCGTGCCGCCCGCTTCTGCGGGCGGCACGGCGTGTCGAAGGATCCCGAAGTACGAAGTCCGCGCTTTTTTTCCACCCCTCACCCTCCCCTCCCCCCTCAAGTATAAGGGGGGAGGCAAGAGGAAGGCGACGCCCCACCCCCCTACCCCCCTCCCACGGAGGGGGCTTTCTCGACGCCTTTTCTCGGCGCCCCCTTGAGGGGGAGCTGGCACGTTTTCTCTGTGCCGCACAAATACGTCATGTTGAGCGTAGTCGAAACATGACCTTGTTTGTAATGCGGATACCCCTCGACAAGCTCGGGGTGACGTATTTTAGAGCGGAGCGGAATAACGAGGCAGCAGCAAATCGTGGGCAACCCCCCACTCGTCACGGCAAGCCGTGACACCCGCCCCCTTCAAAGGGGGCAGGTCTTGCTCCCCGCACCCCTGCCCCTCGCCCCCCAAAGGAGGGCGAGGGCAGGTTGTCCCACCCTCCAAACGGTTCGGAGGCAAAAGAGCGCATAAAAAACGCCCCGCGGGGGCGGGGCGGAATTCCTGAAATGTGGGAATGGGGTCGGAAAAGTCACTCACGGGGAGCATTTTTTGCGCGCTTGCGGGCGTAGAGCACGAGCCCCAAAGAGAGCCCGATCCCCAAGAGGAACAAGAGCACGGCGGCGACCCAATACCACGGGTTTGTGTAGAGATAGGCGAGTTCGGGATAGCGCCCGACCGTGGAGACGAACACCGCGGGCACGCTTCCCACGAGAAATCCGAAGATGGCGAAGTGCGTGCCGCGTGGGAAGGTCTTCAAGAAAAATTTCATGAGGACGGAGATCCCGAAAAAGCCCGCGAGGATGCCGAGGGCGAGGACGGCGAGGACGGCAATGCACAGCCCCGCACGGTCGCCGTGCACGAGGTGCTCGGTGACGAGCTCCAAGATGGGGTTGTAGTACCCGAAGATCAGAAGGAGCAAGGAGCCCGAGATCCCGGGGACCACGAGGGCGCAAGCGCCCGCCGCGCCCACGAGGAACAGGAGGATGTAACCCCAGACGTCGAGGGAAAAGAGGTCGACCGCCTTCCCCTGCGGCAAAAAGCAGAGGGCGACGGACGCCGCGAGGGCGAGGAAGAGGGCGACAAAATGGGTCCATTTGCCTCCCCCCTTCATGCGCTCGGTGACGGTGGGGATCCCGCCGAGGGCGAGCCCCACGAAGAGGCACACGGTTGGGATGGGAAAGTGCGCAAGGGCGAGGCTGATGGGGAAAAAGAGCGCCGCCGCCCCGAGGAACATGCCGATCGCAAAGGGCAGGAGGGTGAGAAGGCTTTTGCCGAACCGCTTGAAGAGGTCGGCAACGGCGCCGACGATGCGCTCGTACACGCCGAGCACCGCCGCCACCGAGCCGCCCGAAAAGCCGGGGATGATGAAGGCGACCCCGATCGCGACCCCGCGCAGGATGTCCGCAAGAAAACGGACAGCGCCGTTTCCCCTCTTCGGTTGTGGAGACGCGGAGGGCCGTGCCTCTTCCTTTTGCTCTTCCATACCGCTTTTAGTATATCATAGCCGCCGCGGAATTACAACCGATTCCGATATTTTTTCCGATGAAAACGCCCGCCGCAGTTGCGACGGGCACGATTTTTCTATGGGAAGACGCCCTTTCAGTCCCTCTTTCCGCCCTTCCGCCTCAAAAGAAGTAGGGGAAGCGCCGCGGCAAAGAGGAAGGAAACGCCGCCCGCCGAGGAGAGGCAGCCCCTCTTCCCCGTTTGAGGATCGGGCGTGGGCGTGGGGTCGGGCTCGGGTTCGGGCTCGGGATCGGGCTCGGGATCGGGCTCGGGATCGGGCTCGGGATCGGGTATGGGCGCCGCCGAGACGGTGAACGTTACCTCGCGGGTGAGCGTCTCATAATTCGCCCTGTCCGCGCCGATGTATTCCG
>CANREU010000054.1 GCA_947629725.1 uncultured Clostridia bacterium | reverse complement strand
GCGGCGCCTGTGTCCGACGACGGCAGGGTCGGCGCATGGCAGGGCGAGCCCGAGATCACGGGTGAGGGCGCGAAATTCACGGCGACCTATCCCGCACACGTCACTTATAAGAGCGAGATCGCCTACACCCTCGCGGGGTGCGACGTCACGGAGAGCGGCGGCTTCTGGAGCTACACGACGGCGTTCACCGCCACCGACTACGAACTTCTCGCGCCCGCGGCAGAAGGCTACGTCTTCCTCGGCTGGTTTGTGAGCGGCGAGAGCGGCTGGGAGCATGTCACCGTCCTCAACGCCTCCGAAGCCTCCGAGATCACCGTCGAGGCATTGTGGGCGAAGGAACTCTCCGCGACCGTCAACACGAGCAGGTCGTTCAAAGTCGGCACGATCCAAAACTACAATTTCACCTTCGACGCGTCCTTCACGGGCGGCGAGCTCGTGGGTGCGATGGCGAAGGAAATGACCACCAAGACGGACTTCTACTTCTCGGCGAACAATTCGTCCGCTCCTTCCGACAGGCAGTCGGCGAACGGTACGGCGCACTTCGACAACTTGACGGCTTCGGCGAGCTCCTCCTTCACGCTCGGCTCTTGGAGCGAGAGCGGGAAGAAGTCGCACGGTTACGTTGAGATCGTCGTCACCTACACCTATGGTTCGTATGTGTTCGAGAATACGACTGTTGCAGCACACACCTATTGATTAGGAAAGACAGCATGTGCCCCGAGGCGATCGCCTCGGGGCACATTTTGTTTGCCGTCCTTCCCTTGCCCTCCTTTGGGGGCGAGGGGTAGGGGTGCGGGTTGCCCTCGACTTTCGTCCCCGCATATCTCGAGCGTGCCCTCCCCCTACGTGAGGGGGAGGGGTAGGGGTGAGGGTTCGCCTATGACTTTCTGCGACCTTGTTTTCCTGCCCCGCTATAATACGTCACCCTGGGCTTGTCGAAGGGTATCCATATAACAAGGTCATGTTTCGACTGCGCTCAACATGACGCTGTGATACATCGTGCCGCCCTTCGATAGCGGTCATGGCGTGGGGGTGGCAGCAGAAAAGCGCCCGCATCATTCCGCGGGCGCTTCCCCCGATTCAATGAGTTCGCAGTCGTAAACGGTGGGGTTGAAGGTCTCGGCGCTCGGGTAGAAAAACTTCTCGTCGAGCACAAAATTTTTCGGGAGTTTCCCGGGCGCGTAGCCCGTAAGTTCCTTAAAAATGCGGTTGAAATTGCGGATGGTGCCGAACCCGCAGCGGGAGGCGATCTCCGTGATGGAGGGCGGGTCGTCCGCGTGCAGGAGCTCCACGGCGGCGGAGGTGCGCACAAAATTCAAGTGCCGTGAGAAGGTCACGCCCGCACTCGCGTGGAAGAAACGGGAAAAATAGCCGTCGCTCATGCCCATGAACTTCGCCGCGTCGGAGAAGGAAAAGTACTCATATTTTTCGTTGATCTCGGCGAGAAGCCTGCGGAAGGACTGCTCCGTGCGGTCGCTCTCCGCGCTCTCGCGCAGGGTCTCGCGGCGGAAAATATCGAGCATGAAGCCCGCCACAAGGAGGGCCGCCTCCGTGCCGTAGTAGGGCGGTTTCGAGATGAGAAGTTCCCGCAATTTTGTGTAAAATGCGGGAATGGGGTAGGAATTTTCGAGTACGGGGCGGGCGAGCCGCTTCCCGCCGAGGAAGGAGCGGATGATGTTGTAGTCGAAGATGACGACGATGAGCACGGTGTCTTTTTCTCTCGCGTGCATGTAGTGGATCTGCTCGCTGTCGACGTAGAGCGCCTGCCCCTTCACGAGGGAGTGCTTCTTCCGTTCGCAGAAGACGTCGATGCTCCCGCGCTCCACGTAGAGGAGCTCGCAGTCGTAATGCCAATGCAAGAGATTGTTGGAATTGCGGTATTTGCCGACCCACACCCTCGTCTCGGGGGAATATTTCCAGACTTCCCGTTTCGCGATCATAACGCCCTCCGCCGCCGTCTCATCCTTCGGCTTTGTTTATTTCATTATAAACTAAAAAAGTATGTTTGTCAATCAAATCATGTCAATAAATGTCCAAAACAGAACAAAACCTTGCTTGATTTCCGCGCGCCCGGCCTGTTATAATAGGGGCGTAAGCAAAAGTAAGGAGCGCGGCTGAGGTATGCACGCGGTTACATTGCTGAATATAAAATAGCTCTTCCTCATTTTCCCCCATAGATTCGGGCAGGGAGGCGGTTCTGATCGTCTCCCTGTTCGAATTTCATTTTACGGCGGCAACAAAAAAGGGCACAGGTGAAATATGGAACTCGATCGTACAGTCGGAAAACTCATCGGTTACGCGCGCGTGCGCCTCGGATTGGACGCGCGCAACGTCAACTTCGTAAGGAACACCGTCCTTGACCTCATCGGCATGCAGTCCTATCAGGAGTGCGGCGTCTACGAGGGCGAAAAGCTCTCCGTCCTCCTCGAGGAGCTCGTGAAGGGGGGCGTGGAGGCGGGGCTCTTCCCGCTTGAGGAGGCGGAAAACAAGAAGGACGCCGTGATGGGCGCCCTCGCGCTCTCTCCCAAAGAGGTGGAGGAGATCTTCTATTCCCGCATGTCGACCTCTTCGGCGCGCGCCGCGGAGTGGCTCTACGACTACGCGGTCTCCTCCGACTACGTGAAGAAGGAGGCGCTCGATAAGAACCCCCGCTTCACGGCGGAGAACGGGCTCATCGTCACCATCAATCTCTCCAAGCCCGAATTCCGCGACCCCAAGAAGGCCGCTTCGGGCAATTCGGTGAAGGGGGGGTACCCCGCCTGCACCATCTGCCGCGAGAACGAGGGCTTTTTCGGGAGGGCGAAGCGCACCCTCCGCACCGTCTCCCTCAAGCTCGGCGGGGAGGATTGGTTCTGGCAGTTCTCGCCCTACGGCTATTTCTACCAGCACGGCATCGCGGTTAACTGCCGCCACACCCCCATGAAGGTCGACCGCAGCACCTATTGCAAACTCATGGACTTTGTCGATCTCTTCCCGCACTGGTTCATCGGCTGCAACGCACCCCTCCCGCGGATCGGCGGAAGCGTGCTCGCGCACGACCATTTTCAGGGCGGGGGGGAGATCCTTCCCATCTTCCGCGCGGGGACGGCGGTCGCCATGCACGGCGCGGCATATCCCGCCGTCTCGGTGGAGATCCTCGATTGGAAGGGTACGGCGGTCCGCCTTGTCTCCCGCTCCCGTGAGGAGATCGCGAACTGTGCCGACCGTATCGCCCGCGCATGGGAAAAGTATGAAGACAGGGCGCGTTACATCATCCCCTTCGATGCGGACGGCGCCCACAATGCGGTGAGTCCCACCGTCCGCAAGACGGCGGATGGGTATAGTCTCACCCTCATTTTGCGCAGCAATTCGACCTCGGAGGAGTTCCCGGACGGGGTCTACCACGCCCACCCCGAGTTTCACGTCATCAAAAAGGAGTCGATCGGGCTCATCGAGGCGCAGGGGCTCTTCATCCTGCCGGGGCGGCTCGTTTCGGAGCTCGGCGCCCTCAAAAAGGCGATGGTCGCGGGGGCGTCCCTCCCCGAGGGGATGGAGGCGTACCGCATGATCTTCGAGGAGATGGGGGGCGGCAACAAATTTACGGAAGCGGCGGCGCGCGAGGCGATCGCGCGGGAGCTCGGGAGCGTCTGCGAGCGCATCCTCGGCAACACGGCGGTCTTTGCAACGCACGCCGATACGGCAAAATTTTTAAGGAGCATCGGATTTGAAGATGGAAAAGTATCTCTATAAGGTCACTGCCGCGGGCAGAGTCAACCTCATCGGCGAACATGTCGACTACTGCGGGGGGAAAGTGCTTCCCGCCGCGCTCTCCTTCCGCAACACGGTGTACGTCCGCCCCAACGGAACGGATAAGATCAACCTCGCGTGGACCGATCTCCCCGAGAAATACTCCCTCGAGATCGGCAAACTCGAGAGCTACCGTCACCTCAAACACGCCAAATATCAGGCGGGCTGCGCGCACCTCTGGGAGAAGGCGGGGCACAAGCTCGTCGGCTGCGACATGCTGCACGAGTGCACCGTACCCTTCGGGAGCGGGCTCTCGTCGTCCGCGGCCATCGAGGTCTCCACGATCGCGGCGCTCGCCGCCGTCGCAGGGGAGGAGGCGGACCCCGTCGAGATCGCCCTCGTCGCCCAAAAGGCGGAGATCGAATACGCGGGCGTGAGCTGCGGCATCATGGACCAATATGTCTCCGCCAACGGCAAGGCGGGCTGCGCCATCCGTCTCGACTGCAAGACCCTCGAGCGGGAATACGTGCCCGTTCACCTCGGCGGCTGCGCCCTCGTCATCGCCAACTGCAACAAGCCCCACGCCCTCGTCGAGAGCAAATACAACGAGCGCCGCGCGGAAGTGGAGGAGGCGCTTGCCCTCATCAAGAAGGTGAAGCCGATCTCCTGCCTTGCGGACCTCACCCCCGCCGATTTTGCGGAAGTCGGGAAGGTCCTTCACGGGAAAATTTACGACCGCGCGAAGCACGTCGTGGAGGAGTGCGACCGCGTGAACCGTGCGGTCGTCGCGATGAAAGAGGGGAGGATGGAGGAGCTCGGCGCCCTTCTCAACGCCTCCCACGCCTCTTTGAAAGACCTCTATGAGGTGACGGGCAAAGAGCTCGATTCCCTCGCCGCCGCGGCGCAGGCGCACCCCGCCTGCCTCGGCTCCCGCATGACGGGCGCGGGCTTCGGCGGCTGCACCGTCTCCCTTGTAAAACACGAGGGGGTGGAGGACTTCAAGAAGTTCGTCGCCGAGCGCTACACCCGCGAGACGGGCTATCCCGTCACCTTCTATGAGACGGAGATCGGCGACGGCATCACGGTGGAAAAGCTCGATTAAAGGCAAATTTCGCACCTGTGCGAAGTACTATGCGTGACATAAATAAGCAAAAACGCGGCCACTCGCCGCGTTTTTCAATTTATTTTTCTTTGTGTCCTTCTCCCGACCAACAACTCTTGCTTCCCCCTTTTGGGGCGCCGCAGGCGTGCCTTGTGCTGAAGTACCCCGACCAACCCATCTTGCTTCCCCCTTTGGGGGAAGTACCCCGAAGGGGGGATAGGGGTTTGCAGCCGCCCCCGAACCCCTTCACCGCCGTAAAAACCACGGCGGAGCTCCCCCAAGAGGGGGAGCCGAGAAAGGGGGACGCTCTTGCCTCCCCCCTTATACTTGAGGGGGGAGGGCAGGGTGAGGGGTGGACTTCGTACTTCGCCTTCCCTTCGTTCAGAATGAAGCGAAAAGAAGGGGGCGAGAAAGGGCGGCGTGGCAGCTCTCCAAGAAGGGGAGCAAGAGCAGAGCGGTGCGGCGCACATAACCGCAAATATCCCGCGCATAAAATGGAAGCGTGGACGAGCGGAGAAGAAGAAAAGGGAGGCGGGCGGTCGCATTCGGTGCGGTCGCGTTCGTGCTCATCGGCGCGGTCGTCGCCATGCACGTCAACGTTACGCGGGTACTGAAATCCATCGCCGAGGCGTCGATGCGCTCCATCACGACGGTCGCTGTGAACGATGCCGTCTACTACACCCTCTCCGATTCGGTGCGCTATGAGGACCTCGTCACCGTGGAGCGGGACGGGGAGGGGAACGTCAACTCCATCACCTCCAACGCCCTGCAGATCAACCGCATCGCCCGTGACACCGCCTACATGTCGCAGGAAAATTTGCAGACGATGAGTGCGGAGGGGATCGAGGTGCCCCTCGGCGCGTTCACGGGGGTGGAGGCATGGGCGGGCTTCGGGCCGCGGGTGCGGATGCGCATCATCCCCATCTCCAACGTCGCCTGCCGCTTCGTCTCCTCCTTCGAGAGCGCGGGGATCAACCAGACCAAGCACTCCGTCTACCTCGAGGTCGTCGCCGACATCTCCATCGTAATGCCCGCCGCCACGAGCAATTTTGCCTCTTTAACGGAGGTCCTCATCTGCGAGAGCGTGCTCGTCGGCAGGGTCCCCGACACCTATTTGCAGACGGACATCTTCGGGGAGAGCTACTCCCTCGCCCCGCCCGTCACTCCGCAAAGGAGCGGATGACGTCGAGCACACGCCTTGTTCCGCTCGACACGGTGCAGTTTTCGAGGGCGTCGCGGAGGGTTTCATCCTCAAAGAGCGCCTCTGCCGCAGCGGGGAGCCTTTCAAGTTCCGCCTCGGGGAGGACGCGGCACAGCCCCTTCCCCGAAAAATAGCGGGCGTTTTCGATCTGGTCCCCCCGCGAACCGCGCGCAAGGGGGACGAGCAGGGCGGGCTTTTTGAGGGCGAGCACCTCGAAGAGAGTGTTGCTTCCCGCGCGGCACAGCACGCAGTCGGCGCAGGCGTAGGCGCTCCCCATATCCCGCTCGAACTCCCTTTGGACGTACCCCTCGGGAGGATCCTCCATGATGTCCTTCCCGCAGAGGTGGAGGATGCGGCAGAAGGAGAGCAGGGAGGAAAGACATTCCCGCACCGCCCCGTTGAGGGCGCGGCTCCCGCTTCCGCCGCCGAGCACGAGGAGGACCTTGTCGCGGGAGGAAAAGCCGTATTTCCGCCTCGCCCGCTCCCGTTCCCCGCACAGCGTCTCTTTTCTTATGGGCGACCCCACGCATTGCCCGTTGCGGAAGCACTTCGCCGTCTCGGGGAAGGAGGTGAGTACCGCCTCGCACTTTTTGGCGATGAGTTTGGTGCACAGCCCGGGGGAGAGATCGCTCTCGTGGGTGAGAAGGGGGATATGCAGACGGTGCGCCGCCCACGCGGCGGGGTAGCTCGCAAAGCCGCCCTTTGAGAAGACGAGGGCGGGGCGCTCCCGTTTCAAAAGCGCGAGCGCCCGCCTTTTCGCCGTATGCAGGCGGAAGGGGATGGAGAGGTTGGAGAGGTCGAAACCGCGCACGAGCTTGGGAGTCTCCACCTCGAAAAAGGGGTAGCCCGCCTCCGTAACCAGCCGCTTTTCGACCCCTCCCGTGCCCATATAGCCGAGTTTCGCCACATACCGCAGCTCGTTCATGAGGGCGAGATTGGGGACGACGTGCCCCGCGCTCCCGCCGCCCGTAAAGAGGATATATTTCACAAAAACAGTATATTCCGCCCGCCGATTTTTATTGCCGCCCGCTGCAAACCTGCCCCCTTTGAAGGGGGCGGGTGTCACGGCATAGCCGTGACGAGTGGGGGTTGCCCACGATCATCGCACAACACCCCCTCCGTCACTTCGTGACAGCTCCCCCTCAAGGGGGCGCCGAGAAAAGGGCGGCACTTGCCCTTTCCCCACCACGTCATCCCGAGCCGCCGTGCCGCCCGCAAACGCGGGCGGCACGGCGTGTCGAGGGATCTCTTTGCGAAAGAGCGAGATCCCTCACGTCCGTTCGGGATGACGTAGTAGAACGGTTCGGGATGACGTAGTAGAACGGTTCGGGATGACGTAGTAGAACGGTTCGGGATGACGAAAAAGAGCGCCGAGAAGGGGTGGCAGAAAAGCGGGGAAATCCCCAAAGAAAGCCCTCCCCCTACGTGAGGGGGAGGGGCAGGGGTGAGGGTCCGTCCGCATATTGCGATATGCCCCTCATCCGTTCTCTGAGAGGACACCTTCCTCCCGGGAGAGGAGCGGGGCGGGGGTCAGCGCAGGGCGCGGAGTTTTCCGATCGCCCGCCGCAGCACGAGCGCGTAACACAAGAGAAAGAGCGCTACGGAGAGGTATTGCGAGGTACTGATCCCGAGAAGAAAACCGCGGGCCGCATCGCCGCGGAAGCATTCGAGGACAAACCGCGCCGCGGCGTAGAGAAAGCCGAAGGCGAGGGCGGAATTTCCGCGCGGCTCTGCCGTAAAGAGGAGAATTTCGCACACGGCGAAGATGACGACGAGGCAGAGCGATTCGAGGAGCTGCACGGGCAGGTAGTGGGTGGGGTCGCCCGCGGGGTGGTCGGGCGAATCGAGGTAGACGACGTAAAATCCCCCCGCCGTCTCCACGCCGTAGCAGCAGCCCGCGATGAGGCATCCGATTCTCCCCACGGCGAGCCCGAGGGCAATTCCGCCCGCGTAGACGTCGAAAAACTTCCCGATCGGCCTGTGGAAGAGGAGGCAGTAGAGGAGGACGGCGAGCCCGCCGAACAGGAGCCCTCCGTAAAAAGTTCCGCCGTTCAAGAGCCCGAAAGCGGTCCGCCAAGTGAGTTTTCCCGCCTCGGCGAGCTGGGGGAGAGAGACGATGATAAAGAGCAGTTTCGCCCCGAAGAGCCCGCCGACGACCGCGAACACCCCCGCAAGGAGCACGTCACGGAGGCGCGCCCCGCACCGCTTGGCGTTTGCGAGGGAGACGGCGCACGCCACGAGAAGCCCGAGCGCCATGAGCACGATGTAATACCCGACGCGCACGCTTCCGATATAGAAATAACTCGACTTTATGACCATCTTCCCGTCTCCCGCCATGATTTTACCATAGCGCGGGGCGGTTGTCAACCCGCGGGAAGGAAAAATCGGCAGGGGGCTTGAAATGGGGCGCGGGATGTAGTATAATGGGGAAAAGGAGGAAAAGCGAATGAAATACGTGATTGCGCTCGACGCGGGCACGACGAGCATACGCGCCTTTCTCTATGACGTGAAGACGGGGAAATTCGTCTTCGGCGCGAGCCGCGAGACGGCGCTCTCCTACCCGCAGCCCGGGTGGGTGGAGCAGGACGCGGACGAGATCTACTTCAAGGCGATGGAGTGCCTCGAAGAGTGCGCGCGGGCCGGCGCGGGGGAGATCGCGGGGATCGGCGTCACCAACCAAAGGGAGACCGTCGTCCTCTGGAATGCGGAGACGGGGGAGCCCACCTGCCCCGCCATCGTGTGGCAATGCCGCCGCACGAGCGCCTTTTGCGCCTCCATTCCCGAAAATATGAAGGCGGAGATCGCAAAGAAGACGGGGCTCCTGCCCGACGCCTACTTTTCCGCCAGCAAGATAAAATGGTGCCTCGAGCACGTTCCCGCCGCAAAACGTCTCCTTTTGGAGGGAAAACTGTGCGCGGGGACGGTGGACAGCTACCTCATCGCCCGCTTCACCGAGGGGCAGAGGTTCGTCACCGACCACACCAACGCCTCCCGCACCATGCTCTTCGACATCCGCACCTGCGATTGGGACGACGGGCTCCTCCGCTATTTCGGCGTGCCGCGGGAGATCCTGCCCCGCCCCGTCGCCTGCGACGAGGTGTTCGGCGCAATGGAGCTCGGCGGCGCGCGGGTGCCCATCGCGGGGGTGGCGGGCGACCAGCAGGCGGCCCTCGTGGGGCAGGGCGCCCTCGACGACGGCGACGCCAAGATCACCTACGGTACGGGGCTCTTT
>CANREU010000053.1 GCA_947629725.1 uncultured Clostridia bacterium | reverse complement strand
AGCCCCCTCCATAGGAGGGGGGTAGGGGGGGGTGCCCCGAATTGCGCACGACACCCCCTCAGTCACTTCGTGACAGCTCCCCCTCAAGGGGGCGCCGAGAAGCGGGGCGGGACGTGACAGCTCCCCCTCAAGGGGGCGCCGAGAAAAGGGCGCGCCATTGCCACCCCCCTTGATCCCCCCGCCGAAGGCAGGGGGTTTGTTTTCTATCCCCTCCCCGAAGGCAGGGGTTTTCTTTCTGCGCGCCCCGAGTTACGGCTTCTCACCTCCTCGCTGCTTGGGGGGTGTGAAAAGCGGACAGGCGGGGCAAAATGAAAATGTACACTTATTGAATTTACTTTGCAAACAAACAAAAAATGTATCATCATATCAATTTATCAAACAAAAACATAAGTGATTTTCCGAAATATAAACACATTTATAAGTTATTGTGTACTATCCTAACGGTAGGAGGAAAAATTATGACAAAAAAATTAAAATGGTTGACAACGGTCGGGCTGGCGGTCTGCTTCTCTGCCGCGGGTTGTGCGGCCGGCGGGGGCAAAACGGGCGATCCTCCGCCCGTGCCGGACGGCACGCCCGCCTACACGGAGGCGATCGAGGTCTCGGGGATGAAATACACCCCCGGCGGCAAGCCCTATCTCGAGGTGAACGGCACGCCCATGCTGATGCTCGGCGGGCAGCTGCGCACCGACTTTTTCCTCAATCTCAACAAGAAGAAGCCGACCGAGCTCGACGACTATTTCAAGCTCGCGTCGCAGATGAATGTCACGGTGGTGCAGGTCCCCATCGCGTGGCGGGACGTGGAGCCCCGCAGGGGTCAATACACGACCGAACTCGTCGGGCACTATATCGACTACTGCAACAAATACGATCTGAAACTCGAGCTCCTGTGGTTCGGGAGCTATATGTGCGGATACAGCTGCGAGGGGTACATTCCCGACTATGTCGTGCAGGACCGCGAGACCTATCCCGCCTATGAGGACAGGACGGGAAACGTCGGGGCTCCCGGGTGGCTCGGCTGGCAGTATTGGCTGCGGGCGGACACGGACGCCCTCGTCGAGCGGGAAGCGATCGCCATGGGCAAACTGATGGACGGCATCTGGGAGTACGACCGTATGCACGGCGGGCGGAGGACGATTGTCGGTATCCAGGTCGAGAACGAGCCCGATATGCTTGCGACCCGTCACAACGGCGAGCACGGCTACTCGGAGGAGGAGATCTGGCCCTCCCTCGTGAAGATGCTCGATAAGCTCGGGCAGACGGTGAAAAACTCCAAATATAAGTGTTACACGCGCGTCAACATGACGACGGATTCCGACTACACAGTGCGGTAAAACGACGTCGTTTCGACGGAGGGCATCGACTTTGTTGGGCTCGATCCCTACAGCGGGCTAGTCAACAAGATCGAGCTCTATGTGAGCGAGCTCTACGATGTGGAGGGGAACTATCCCCATATCGCGGAGAACGGCGGGGAGTTCGAGAACACCGACCAGCTCGTCCTCAAAGCCTTCGAGATGGGGGCGGGGTACGAGATCTTCGAGGTCATCACGACGGACGATTCCCGGCTCGCGGATTGGACCCTCCGCGGGGTATGGAACCCCGACTGGTCGAAAAAGCCGCACACCGACCGCGTGTGCGACGCGAACGGCATCTATAAAAAGGCGTATGTTGACATCGTGCTCTCGGAGCGGGAGAACTTCCTCGCCTTCAACCTCGTGACGAACGGCGGGATGGAGAAACTCACCGAGAAAAAGAGCACGGAGCACTGCACCGTGAAGTGGTCGACGGAGGCCCGCGGGATCGCCTTTGCGATCGAGAGGGACGGGTACCTCACCCTCGCCTCGACGAAGGACGACGTCTTCGAGCTCGGCGGCGCGAAGTACGGGAGCGTGGAGAAAGGGTATTACAGCTACGGCGGCAATTGGGTGCGCTCCGGGAGCGCCAAACTCAGCGGCGGCAAACTCAATGCGGCGGGCGGAACGGTTTACAGGATCAAGTTGAGTTGACCATTGAGGCAAGCAAGTGAAGAAGAAAAAGGCAAAATTCACAAAGGCGAAATTCGAGATTACGGTGATGGCGTCGCTCGGGGTGATTTTCCTCGTCGTATTCGCCTACCTTCCGATGTTCGGGCTCGTGCTCGCCTTCAAAGACGGGGATCACGTCCTCAACATTTCGAGGGCGATCTTCGCCTCCGACTGGGTGGGGTTTGATAATTTCCGCCAATTCCTCTACGACAAGGACTTCTTAAATGTTCTCGTCAACACCATCGGCCTCAACTTATTGCAGCTTGCGATCAACTTTCCCGCCCCCATTCTCTTCGCTCTCCTCCTCAATGAGGTGCAGAACGGGAAGTGCAAGAAGGCGATCCAGGCGTTCACCTACCTCCCGCACTTTTTGAGCTGGGTGAGTTTCGCGGGGATCGTGTTTGCCCTCGTCAATATGGACACGGGCATCGTCAACGCGGCGCTTCTGAAGCTCGGCCTCGTGAAGGAAGCGGTGGACTTCAAGGGGGACCCCGCCTACTTTTGGGGGATGATCGTCCTCACCTCTCTTTTGAAGGGGATCGGCTGGGGCTCCATCATCTACCTTGCGGCGCTCGCGGGGGTGGACCCCACTCTCTATGAGGCGGCGACGATGGACGGCGCGAACCGCCTGCACAAGGCGATCCACATCTCCATTCCGAGCATTGCGCCCACCATCGTGCTCTTCTTCATCATGCAGCTCTCCTCCCTTCTCAACAACGGGACGGAGCAGATCCTCGCCTTCCAGACACAGAGCAATCTCGACAGGAGCGAGGTCATCGACACCTTCGTGCTCAAATACGGCATCCGCAAGAACATGTATTCGTATGCCTCCGCGGTGGGATTCTTCAAGTCGGCGATCTCCCTCCTTCTCATCTCCGTCTCCAACTTCGTGTGCAAAAAGATCACGGGACAGGGGGTGATCTACTGATGGAAGCCGTGAAAAAGCGGAGAAGAAGACGGATGGGGGTCGTGGACGTTCTCATCCTCGCCGTCCTCATCCTCTTCTCGTTCTGCTGTCTGTATCCCATCTGGTACGTGCTCGTCGGCTCCTTCAACGAGGGGATCGACTACACGGCGGGCGGCGTCTACTTTTGGCCCCGCGTGTTCTCCCTCGACAACTACGCCCTCGTCGTCACCGACATCCGCATCTGGAAAGGGTATCTCGTCACGATCGGGCGGACGGTGATCGGCACGCTGCTCCACCTCTTCTTCACCTCCCTCGTCGCCTACGGCATGGGGAGGAGGGAGCTTCCCTGCAAGAAGTTCTTCAACTTCGTGAACATCTTCACGATGTTCTTCGGCGGGGGGCTCATCCCGTATTTCCTCGTCCTCAAGATCCTCGGCTTCCTCAACACCTTCTGGGTGTATGTGATCCCCTGCATGTACAGCGTGTACAACATGATCGTGATCCGCACCTTCATCGCGGGGCTTCCCGAGGACCTGCACGAATCGGCGGTGATGGACGGCGCGGGGGAGTTCCGCATCTACTTCATGATCATCCTGCCCCTCATAAAGCCCGTGCTCGCGACGGTGGCGCTCTGGACGATCGTGTGGCACTGGAACAGCTATCTCGATTCGATGTACTACGTCACGAACAGCGACCTCTACTCGCTGCAATACGTGCTCATGCGGATCATCAACGAGAGCTCGACGCCCACGGGCAGCAATCTCCCGCCCGACGTGTTCGAGCGCATGAACCCCAAGACGGTCTCCCTCGCGGCGATCATCGTAAGCACTCTGCCTGTTTTGGCGGCCTACCCCTTCCTGCAAAAGTACTTTGCGAACGGGGTGATGGTGGGCTCGCTCAAAGGATAAAATTCAGATAAGGAGGCATTATGAAAGGTTTCAAGAGTTTCGGGTCGCTATTGCTTGCGGCCGCGCTGCTCCTCGGCGTCACGGGGTGCGGCGGCCTCGGAGGGTTTGGCGGCGGGAGCGAACTCAAATATCCCGACACCCCGAATACGCCCGCCGATAAGGATAGCTGGGAGTATGCGGACGAGGAGATCACCATCGACTGGTTCGTCAACTACAGCTGGTTCAGCTACCCCAACTGCGGGGCGGACATCATCTCCCAAAAGATCAAGGAGAAGACGGGCATCAGCGTGCGCTTTCAGGCGCCCGTCGACGAGAGCGGCGAGCTCCTCAACCTCATGATCGCGGGGGAGAGCCTGCCGGACGTCATCTCCATACAGGCGCACACCGCGAAGGCGACGCAGATCGCGGCGGAGGGGTACGCCTTCCCGCTCGACGTGCTCGCCGAGAGATGGGCCCCCTCCCTTTTGAACAGGATCGAGCCCGACATCCGCGCCTACTACGAGCTCGAGGACGGGCACCTCTACGGGCTCCCGAGCGAGGCGTACAGCTCCAAATACGTCTCCGAAGAGGATAAGTGGGCGCCCAACGGCGGACTCCTCGTCCGCAAGGACTGGTTCGAGTGGTACATGGCGCAGCCAGACGCGCAGGACCCCGGCACGAAGGAGGGGCTCATCGACGCGATGAAGAAGGTGACCGAGCACTTCAAGACGAGTTCCCTCAATGCGACGGGCATCCTCATCGACACCTTCAACGAGGAGGGGAACAGCGGCGTGGAGTGGCTCAGCCAATTCTTCGCGGCTCCCTTCGAGGACAAGGAGGGCAACTATGTCGACCGCCGCACCACCCCGCAGTATGAAGAGGCTCTCCTCTTCTTGAACCGCTGCTACCGCGAGGGCCTCATGCGCAGGTCGAATATCTCCGCCTCGGCGGACGAAGTGGGGCAGGTCATCTCCCGCGGGGAGGCGTTCGTGCTCGCCCTTCCCCCGCAGAACTACCTCGCGAACTTCGTGAGTTCCTACTCCAACGGCAACGTGGAGTATATCCCGCTCGTTCTCCGTAACGACGCGGGGGAGGACCCCGTCCTTCAGGACCTCACGGGCATGGGCTTCCTCCTCAACATGATCACCTCGAACGCGGAGCGGCCCGACCTCATCATCAAGCTCTTCGACTTCCTCTACAGCGAAGAGGGGCAGCTCCTCTGCTGCTACGGGATCGAGGGCGATACGTGGGAATGGGAGGACGAGAGCCACACCCGCGTGAAGGTGCTCGATAAATACCTCAACATGATCCGCGCCGGCACGGGGGACACCTACGGCTTCGAGCGCTTCAACACCTTCCGCAACACCGCCTTTTTGGAGCCCCGCCAGCCCCTCGACGGCAAGACGAAGGCGCTCGCCTACACCGACAACTTGAAGCGCCCGCTTACGCCGTTCTCCTACCGCTACACCATCGCCTGGCCCCGCCTCGACGTGACGGCAGACGACTACTTCTCCATCACCGACAAGGAGAGCTCGGTCATGGCGGTGTGGGCGACCTATCTTCCCGACATCGTCAACGAGGACTCGGAGGCGGCCGCGATCCAGAAGTATGAGAGCGGGATCGCCGCCCTCAAGCGAAGGGGGTTAGACGAGGTCGTCGCGGCATACGGGGCGCGGTATGCCCTCAACAAAGAGAAGCAGGGGGTCGCTTGGGGCTGGCCGCTCAACGATCCGAACTACAAGTCGCCCACCCTTCGCAATCCCGACGGCACCTTCTCAAATACGCCCGTCGGCGTCAACGGAGACCCGTGGTACTATGTGGATTATCGGTACTAATGGGATAAAAAAAGGAATTTACCCGCTTGCGGGAATAAAAGAATGGAGGAAATTATGAAACACAAATTGCAACTTGCAGCACTCTCCGTCGGCCTGGCGGTGTGTGCGACCGCGATCCCCTGCGGGCTTCGCGCGACGACTGCGGACGCGGCGGAGAAGAAATACGACCTCGGCTCCGTCGTGACCCTCGGCGACGGCAACTCGTCCCGCAATCTCGCCGCCTCGCCCTTCGACGCGGTCAATCTCACGTGCCTCTACAAGGGCGGCGCAGATACTGAGTACGACCAGTATGTAAACTTTGACTTCTACCTTGAAAAGACCGATCTCTCCGAGGCGGAAAGCCTCGTCATCCAGGTCGGCAACAGCTACTGGGGACCCATCTCCGTCAACTTCAAGCTGTCCGACGCGAACAACCAGGGGCAGCGCGTGATCGGCAACAATTGGGCGAGCTCGGACGACAACAAGGCGGCGGGACAGTTCGCTGTCAAGTTCTACGATGAACTCGGCGGCGAGGTGAAGGATACGACCTATGTCGGCGGTGGCTTCGAGCCGATCCCCGGGCCCTCGGGCTACTACATGGAGATCCCGATGAGCGATTTCTCGGCATGGGAACCCGAGCAAGGCAACACCTTCGATGCGGGCGACGTCAGGCGGGTGGTCGTCGAATTCGATACGCTGAGCAACGAGTATACCAAGATCAACATCGGCAATATGTATTACAAGACTGCGGCGGGGACTTTCGAGCAGATCTTCGACGTGACGAAGGCGCACGAGGGGCAGGACGCGAACGGCTATCAGAAGTGGTATAAGGACGAAAAGAGGACCTCCCATGTTGTTTTGGACGTCCTCTCCGCAAACGAACTCAAGGCATACAGCTACTTCGGCAACACCTCCCAGAACGAGCAGTGGGCGGGCTTCTACATGCTGATGCCGATGAACATTTCCGAGTACAACGGCATTGCCTACTACGTCGACAACACCAAGACGGGCGCTACCGCCTTCTTCAACAAGTATCTCTATGAGCGGGTAGGGGAGGCGAATACCGAGCCGTGGTATTGCGACGCGGGCTTTGCGACCTACTTCCCCGACGGCGGCGAGAGCTTCGTCGGCGACGCGAACACCATTCCCGCGGGCTTCAAGGGAACGATCGTCATTCCGTTCACGAACCTCGCCTATCCCGGCTGGGGCGAGAAGGGCAACGGGGTGCTCAACCTCGAAAACGTGTGGTGGAACTTCGGCTTCACGACGGATACCACCCGCGGCCTCTTGGATCTCGTCATCAAGGACTTCTATCTCACCGATTCGGCGCGTGAGTTCGTCCGTTCGCCGCAGGAGGCAACGTGGTACGGCGACACCAAGATCGTCCTTCCCTTCGACTATATCGACGACTTCGACCTCGGCAGCGACTGGGCGACCTCGTGGTCGGACGCGGTCCCCGCGACGCTGAACCAAGAGACGATCACCGTCCCCGCGACCGTGAAGGGTGCGGGCGGCGGCGCGATGAAGTTCACGGTCGGCACGAAGGGCACGCAGCCCTCCGCCTCCGATTCGACGGCGGTCGAGCACAAGCCCGCCGGCGAGCAGACGGACCTCAAGGGCGCGAAGGGCATCACCTTCTATATCAAGAACACCTCCTCTCATCAGATCGGGCTCGTCATCGGCTTCGACTCCACCCTTCCGAGGATCGGCGGCGAGGGGACGGACAACCAGCGCTGGCAGACGGGTATGCTCGCCCGCTACATGCTCTACGATGTAAACACGGGCCTGCAGGTCGTCCGCAACAGCAAGATCGGCATCTATGTCCCGAAGGGCTTCGAGGGCTGGGTGCGCATGGACTTCTCGCAGTTTGAGAACCCCGATTGGGAGGACCGCTCCGAGCCCTTCTCGAACGAGAACCCCATCGAGTACTTCGTCATCAACGTGAGTGGCGAACGCCACCCGAACGAGAGCTTCCTCCTCGATTCCATCGGCTACTACTACACCGACGCGGAGATCTCGACCACCTTCCATCCCTCGAGCTACACCATTCTCGACGCGATGAACAGTAACTACACCCATCCGGAGGATTGAACATGAAAAAGTTTTTACTTTCGATGCTGTGCGCCGCTACGGCGGTCGTGATGCTCGCGGGCTGCGGAGGCGGCGGCGAGAAGGAAAAAGAAAAGGACAAGGATTTCGTCCCCAAGCCCGTCGACGGCATTGCGCCGCTCTTCGACGAAGGGCTCTCCTACTACAACGTTTCGCCCTCCATCCTCACGGAGGGGGAGAACATGCACGTCTACTACACCGTGAATGAGACGGCGAAGGGCAAGGACAACGCGATCGCCTACCGCAAGGGCACGAAGGGCACGGACGGCACGTGGACCTACACGGAGAAGAAGATCGTCCTCTCCGCCGCGGAGAGCGGCTGGGACAGCGGCACCGTCTCCGACTGCGACGTCGTGAAGGGCTCCTTCGCGCTGAACGGCGAGACCTATTCCTACCTCATGGCGTATCAGGGCAACTCTGAGGAGAGCGAGATCTTCGAGATCGGGCTCGCGGCGGCGAAGTCGGCGGAAGGCCCCTTCGTCCGCGTGGGCGCGGCGCCCGTCATCTCCTATGATTTGGAGAGCTTCGGCGAAAACTGGGGCTGCGGCCAGCCCAGCCTCGTGAGTTACGACAAGGCGGGCAAGGTCTACCTCTTCTTCACGATCGGCGAGCTCGCCGTGCAGACCTATGTGTGCGAACTCGACTGCGCCGACCTCGGCAATATCAAGGGCGCCCAGGCATACAGCTCCCTCACGACGGAGGGGCTCACCGAGCAGCAGGCGTACATCACCTTCAACGACGCCGACTTTGCGATCGACGGCGGCACCCTCTATGTCGTGCGCGACCGCAACCCCGTGTCGTCCAACGCCCCCAACCTCAACGCGGCCGTGCAGGTGGCGTCCATGCCCGTCGCCGATCTCTATAAGAACGGCGAGTGGACGGTCCTCGACGACGTGAACTTCCTCGACCTCGAGGACGACGATAAGGGCGGCTGGGAGCGCGTGTACGCGGCGTGCATCATCTCGGACGAGTATGGCAACGTCTCCGTAGAGGGGACGATGCCGGGGCTCGGGCTCACCGTCACGAGCTGGGACATCAACACGAAGGAATATCTCCACTATCAGACGATCGTCGCTTACTACGCGGAATAAGAGTACGATTGGTGAAACCATGAAGCGCATCATTCTCGACACGGATATTGGCGTGGACTGCGACGACGCCGTCGCCCTCGCCATGCTCATCGGCTTTGCAAAGAGCGGACACTGTTCCATCGAGGCGATCACGACCTCGACGACCCGCCGCGGCGCGGTCGCTTCGGTGCGGGCGATCTGCGACTATTACAACTACAGCGTAAAGGTGGGGCAGATGCGGCAGCCCGCGCTCGCCTGCGACCGAATGAACAGCTATGCGGTAGAGCTCATGGAACGCTATCGCGCGTCGGACGTCGCTTCTGACGGCGTCGCCCTCATGCGGCGCGTCCTCGCGGAGAGCGAGGAGAAAGTGACCCTCGTCTCCATAGGCCCCTTCACGAACATCCGCCGTCTCCTCGAGAGCGAAGGCGACGAGTTCTCCCCCCTCGGGGGCGCCGAGCTCGTCGCCGAGAAGGTGGACGAGA
>CANREU010000052.1 GCA_947629725.1 uncultured Clostridia bacterium | reverse complement strand
GGGCCACGGTTCCTCATACCGAGCGAAGCGAGTGTATCTTGAAAGATTCACTCGCCCCTGCGGGGCTCGGAATGAGGGAGAACTTGCCCTCCCCCCTTATACTTGAGGGGGGAGGGGAGGGTGGGGGGTGAGGGTTCGCCCACGATGTTGCGGTATGCCCCTCATCCGTCCCCTGCGGGGACACCTTCAGCGCAAGGCATGCCTTCGGCACCCCCGAGGGGGGAAGGCTTGCGGTCGGAGCGGCGGTTCGGAATGACGCAGAGAGGGGCGCGGGGAAAGAACATGGCGCAGGAGAGCCGTAATTGCGATCCGCTCCGAAAATATTCGGAGGAGAGGTTGCATTTTTCGCGCAGGTGTGCTATACTTATGAAAACGGTTTGAGGAGGCAGGGCATGAAGCCGAAATATAAGCGCGTTTTATTGAAGCTCTCGGGCGAGGCGCTCGCGGGCGAGCAGAAATTCGGTCTCAACGAAAACGTCATCTCGGGCGTGGTCGACCAGCTCGTCAAAGTCCACGAAATGGGGGTGGAGATCGCCCTCGTCATCGGGGGCGGAAACTTCTGGCGGGGGAGGCAGGGCACCAATATGGACCGCACCGTCGCCGATCAGATGGGCATGCTCGCCACCGTGATGAATTCCCTTGCGATGATGGACGCCATCGAGAAGAAGGGCATCCCCACCCGCGTGCAGACGGCGCTCAACATGATCTCGGTCGCCGAGCCCTACGTTCTTCGGAAGACGCTGCACCACTTCGAGAAGGGGCGCATCGTCATCCTCGCCTGCGGTACGGGCAACCCCTATTGTTCGACGGACACGGCGGCGGCCCAGCGCGCCTGCGAGATCGACGCGGACGTCCTTCTCATGGCGAAGAATGTCGACGGCATTTACGACAGCGACCCCGTGAAAAACCCCGCCGCGAAGAAGTATGACAAGCTCACCTTCGACGAGATCATCGCGAAAAATCTGAAGGCGATGGACGCGACCGCCGCCACCATGTGTTCGGAAAATCACGTCCCCGTTTTGGCATTTGCGCTCGGGGAGAAGGATTCCATCTTGCGCGCGGTGTGCGGGGAGAAGCTCGGCACTCTCATTTCAAACGAATAACAGGATAAGGAGGATAGTTATGGAAAACGAAAAGGCGGAGGAGGCTTTGCTCCTGCTCGAAGAGAAGCTCGAAAAGACGGCGGACGTTCTGGCGGGCGAATTTGCGGCGATCCGCGCGGGGCGCGCCAACCCGCATGTGCTCGACAAGATCATGGTGGAGGCGTATGGCGTGCAGACCCCCCTCAACCAGCTCGGCAACATCTCCGCGGCAGACGCGCGCTGCCTCGTCGTGAGCCCGTGGGATAAGTCCCTCTTAAAGGGGATCGAGAAGGCGATCCAGTCGTCCAACATCGGGATCAACCCCACGAACGACGGCACGGTGATCCGCCTCGTCTTCCCCGAACTCACCGAGGAGCGCAGAAAGGACCTCGTAAAACAGGTGAAAAAGATGGGGGAGGAGGGCAAAGTCGCCGCCCGCAACAACCGCAGAGAGGCGATGGAGACCATCAAAAAGCTGAAAAACGGCAAGGAGATCTCCGAAGACGAGGCGAAAAACCTCGAGATCGACGTCGAAAAGCTGGTCGGCGAGTGCATCGAGAAGCTCGATAAGATTGTCGCCGCCAAAGAAAAGGAGCTCATGACCGTTTGATGGAGGAAGCGCGTATCCCGCGGCACGTCGCCGTCATCATGGACGGCAACGGGCGGTGGGCAAAAAAGAGGCTCCTTCCGCGGAGCATGGGGCACCGCGCGGGCATGAACCGCATGATCGGGCTCTCGGAGCACGCCTTCGACAGGGGGGTGCGCTACGTCACGCTCTTCGCCCTCTCCACGGAGAACCTCGCCCGCCCGAAGGAGGAGCTCGACGGGATCTTCCGCCTCTTCCGCGACTACTTTTCCTCCCACGCGGAGACCTGCCGCAAGAAGGGGATCGCCCTGCGCGTGATAGGGGATCTGTCCCTTCTTCCGCCCGATGTAAAGGAGACGGTGGAGCGCGGGCTCGAAAGGGCGAAGGAGGGGGAACGGGGCGTTCTCACCCTCGCCATTGCCTACGGCTCCCGCAGCGACATCGTCGCCGCCGCGAACCGCGCCGTCCGCGAGGGGAAAGAGGTGAGCGAGGAGGACTTTTCCCGCCTCCTCTCGACGGGGGAAGTCCCCCCGCCCGACCTTGTGATCCGCACGGGGAACGAGAAGCGGCTCTCCAATTTCCTGCTCTTCGAGAGCGCCTATGCGGAGCTCTGTTTCAGCGAGAAAAACTTCCCCGACTTCGGGGATGAAGATTTAGATGCGGCGCTCGAGGACTATGCGTCCCGCGAGCGGCGATTCGGTAAGATATAAGAGGCACACATGGAAAATGTGGAAATGGGGTCGGAAAAACCCCAAAAAAAGGCGTCTAACATCAAGCTGCGCGCGATCACGGCGACGGTGTATGTCCTCATACTCCTCGCGTTTTTCGCGTGCAAACTCTTCGTGTGGGTGCCCTATACGAACTTTCAGGGAAAGGAACTCACCCTGCACATCGGCAACCTCATCTTCGACGCGCTCATACTCGCCTTTGCGGGGATCGGTACATGGGAGATGCTGCAGGGGTTTAAGGAAAAACTCCATCCCTCGCAGAAGGCGGTCGTCATGGTCTTCGCCATGCTCAACGTCTTCATCTACGCCGTCACCGACTTCATCTTTGCGGACGTGCTCGGTGTGCAGCTCCCCGCCCCGGGGTTCGATCCCGAGGACCCCGGCACCTTTGCGACGGCGCAGGGGCGCAACTACTCCATCCACATCACCTTCATGGTGTTCATCGCGGGGGTCGCCGTCCTCATGGCGCTCCTCGTGTTCGCCCACAGGCAGGTCACTTTGGAGTCGACGGGCTACGCCATGCTCTCCTATATCTACCCCTCCTTCTTCCTCGTGGTGCTCTCCGTGTGCAACCACCTCGAGAAGTATTCGGAGCTCGCGATCCTCTTCGTCTTCGTGATCTCCCCCTGTGCCGACACCCTCGCCTTCACCTTCGGGAAACTCCTCGGGAAGAAGATCCCCGCCAAGATGGCGCCCTCCATCTCCCCCAATAAGACGATGATCGGCGGCTTCGGCGGGCTCCTCGGCGGCGCCGTGGGTGCGGTGATCGTGTTCTTCTCCTGCTACGGGATCACCCTTCTCGACGACTTGGGCGTCGTTGCACAGCTCGGCTGGGAGATCAAGATCAACGAGCCGCTCGAGATCGTCTTCTTCATCGCCCTCGGCGTACTCACCTCGGCGTTCTCGCAGTTCGGAGACCTCGTGGAGAGCGGCGTGAAGCGCAAGCTCGGCATCAAGGACATGGGCAAGATCATGCCCGGCCACGGCGGCATACTCGACCGTATCGACTCCTCCCTCTACGCGGGGCTCATCGTGTGCCTCGCGATGGTGGCAAGGATCATGATCGTCGGATAGGCGGCATACATTAGAGAAGGAGGCGCTCGCCGCAAGGCGGGCGCTTTTCGGAAAGAGGGACACGTCATGAAAAAGATCGCGCTCGTCGGCTGTACGGGAAACATCGGCAAACAGACTGCGGAGGTCGTCCGCGCCAACAGGGAGAGCTTCTCCTTCTCCGCCCTCGTCTGCGGGAAGGACCGCGCGGGTCTTTCCGCGCTCGCGGAGGAATTTCGTCCCCGTCTCGCCCTTTGTGCCGCCGAGGCGGAAAAGGCAGACCTCTTCTCCGATTGCGACGTCGCCCTCATCGCGGCGGGCGGCTTTGCGGGGCTCTCCTACACCCTCCGCGCGATCCGCGCGGGCAAAAAGGTCGCCCTCGCAAATAAGGAGAGCCTCGTGTGCGGGGGAGAGCTCGTCATGCGGGAGGCGGAAAAATACGGCGCGGAGATCGTCCCCGTCGACAGCGAGCACTCCGCTCTCTTTCAGGCGCTCTCCTGCAGGCGGGATACTCCCTTCTCCCGCCTCGTTCTAACGGCGAGCGGGGGTCCCTTTCTCCATAAAACGGCGGAGGAATTGAAGCATGTTACGGCGGCGGACGCCCTCCGTCACCCCACCTGGAGCATGGGGGCGAAGATCACCGTGGACTCGGCGACCCTCCTCAACAAGGGGTATGAAGTCATCGAGGCGAAGTGGCTCTACGGCGCGGACTTTTCGCAGATCTCGGCGGTCGTCCACCCCGAAAGCATCGTGCACTCCCTCGTGTATTTTGCGGACGGCGCGGCGATCGCCCAGCTCGGCTATCCCGATATGCGCCTGCCCATCCAGTTTGCTCTCACCTACCCCGAGCGCCTTCCCTGCTGCCCGCAGCTCGACCTCGAAAGGATCGGCGCGCTGCACTTCGAGCGGCTCCCCGCCGAAAAATTCCCCTGTTTCACGCTCGCCCTCGCGGCGGGGAAGGAGGGGGGTACGGCGCCTGCCGTTCTGAACGGGGCGGGGGAGGAGGCGGTACGCGCCTTCCTTGCGGGAGGAATATCCTTCCCGCAGATCGCGGAAACTATCGAAGACGCGCTCTCCCGCATTCCCCGCGGGGAGGCGGACAGTTACGAAACGCTCGTCCGCGCGGACAAACTTGCGCGCGAGACCGCGAAACAGAGGCTCTATGGCGTTTGAACTTCTCATGCCCGCTTGGGCGCGGTGGACGCTCGGGATCGTGCTCGCGATCCTCGTTCTGCTCGTCATGATCACCGTGCACGAGTTCGGGCACTATCTTGCGGGAAAATTCCTGCATTTCGGCATCGACGAGTTCTCCATCGGCTTCGGCCCCGCCCTCTTCAAGAGGAAGCGGAAGAAGACGGGGGAGCTCTTTTCCGTGCGCCTCATCCCCCTCGGCGGGTATTGCTCCTTCCGCGAGGAAGACGGGCTCGGGTCAAAAGAGGAGGCGTCCAAACCCGCCGCAGAGGGGCCCGCGGAAGCGCCCAAAGAGGGGACGGAGGAACTTATTGAAGGGGCGGCGGAGCCCGTAAAAGAGGAGAAAATCGAGCAAAAACCGCAGAATGGGGTCAAAAAACGGCTCACCTATCCGGACAACGGCAACTTCGTGGAGATGAAGCCGTGGAAGCGGATCGTCGTGCTGCTTTCGGGCGCGTTCATGAACTATCTGCTCGCCCTCGTCCTCCTTCTCGTGAGTACGGCGGCATACGGGCAGACCCTCGTCGGCGTGCGCTACGTCGAGCCGACAGAGGAGTTTGCGGCGGAGAACGTCCTCTCGGACAGGGACGTCTTTTTGAAAGCGGACGGGAAGGGGCTGTATCTCACGACCGACCTTGCCGCCGCGCTCAACGGCAAGAAGAAGGGGGAGCTCGTAGAAATGGAGATCCTCCGCGTGACGGGGGAGGACGGGTCCCGCACCCGTATGACGGTGGAGATCGCCATGCGGGAGGACGTGAAGGTGAAAAACAGCACCGACCTCGACGGCGTCTGGCAGGGGCTCGGCGTGAAATATATGGAGACGGAGGAGGGCGAGGGGTACTACGCCTACGGCGTGCACATGCAGCGTTTCGGCTTTTTCGAGACCATCGGCCGCTCCTTCGTCTATTCCTTCAAGATCGCGGGATCCATCTTCCGCGTCATCGGCGAACTCCTCACGGGGCGGCTCGGCATCGGCGCCCTCGGCGGACCCGTCACCACCATCGCCACGACGGCCTCCGTCGCCTCCCAAAGTTTTCGGGGATTGCTCGAGATCTCGGGGTACATCGGGGTCAACCTCGCCGTGTTCAACCTCCTGCCCATTCCCGCCCTCGACGGCAGCAAGGTGGTATTCACCCTCATCGAATGGGTGCGCGGCAGACCCATCTCCCGCAAGGTGGAGGCCGTGATCCACGCGGTGGGCTTTGTGGTGCTCATCCTCTTCGCCGTGCTCGTCGATATTTTGCAATTTGTGATTTAGTACCCTATTTTTCGTTCCCGCATATCCCGAGTGTGCCCTCCCCCTACGCGAGGGGGAGGGGTAGGGGTGAGGGTCCGCCCACGACTTTCGTTCCCGCATATCCCGAGTGTGCCCTCCCCCTACGTGAGGGGGAGGGGTAGGGGTGAGGGTCCGCCCACGATAATGCGAACCGCCACCCCCCTTGATCCCCCCGCCGAAGGCAGGGGGTTTTCTTTTTGTATGCGCGACTTACGGTTTTTCCCCTCCTCCCTCGTTTGAGGGGGGAGGGCGGTGGGACGGCGCCTTTCCTCTTGCCTCCCCCCTTATACTTGAGGGGGGAGGGTAGGGTGAGGGGTGGAAGAAAAGAGCGAGATTCGCTCCGCCGCGCAAAGCGCGGCGCCGGAATGACGAAGAAGGGCGGCGCGCGCCGTCCTTCATCTTGCCCCCGCTATCAAAAAAATGCCCGGCCGCAAGAGCGGTCGGGCACATTTTTTCGCTTATTCTTGCAGCGCCTTTTGCCGTGCGGCGAACACTGTGTCGACAATGGAGACGGCGAAGAGGAGAGCGGCGAACACGAGCGTCACGATGGGGGTCACATAGGAGAGGGCAAAGTTTCCCGTCATGGCGTTTGCGGAGAAGTAGTAGGTCATCCAATTCGCATAGAGGTTCGCGAAGACGGCGTTCATCACGAGGTAGAGGAGGGCACAAACGAAGAGGGGAATGGAGACGGCGAGAAGGGAGCGGCGCTTTTCTCCGAAGAGGTTTTTCCAAAGACGGACGAGAAGCACGCCCGTAAGCGCGATCACCGTGAGTTGCGCGCATACCGAGATCGCCGCCACAACGGCAGCCCCCGCGGGCGTGACAGTGAAGGACACACCGTATTGCGAAGCTGCGGAGATGTATTGCATGCCAAGCGTCAGCATGTGGGCCAAAACATTGCCGCTTGTGGTATAGCCCGAAGCGCCCGAGGAGAGCGCCCCGCACGCGGTGACGGCGAGGACGACGACTGCGAGCGCCGTGCCGACGGCGGCGAGGACGATCTTCGCGATCTTCCCCGCAAGCATTCTTCCCTGTGCCGCGAGGAGAAGGGCACAGCCCGCGAGGAGGGAAACGCCGCTCAAAACGACCCCTGCGATCGTGGCGCCGTTCCATGTGACCGAATAGACGGCCCCTTCCGCCGAAGAGCTCGCATAATTGAGGGCGAGGAGGGCGCACGCACCGCAGAGGAGCAGGGCGAACGCGGCGGCCGAGGGGGTGAAGTAATCGGCCTTTTCGGTCTTTCCGCGGAGATAGCGGGCAAAGCGCACCCCCGCGATCGCGGCGCATACGGGCACAGCGATCAGTACACCCGCAGAGACAAGCGTGCCGAGGGCGAATCTGAAGTAGTAGGAGTAGGCGACATATTCGGTGTTGTCTCCCAATGCCTTTACGGCCTCACGCACATTTCGGTAGATCTTGCCGAAGTAGTCGTAGAGATACATCGCCGTTTGGGTGGGCGCCGATTGAGAAGAAGACGCCGTCGATACGTTCGTGACGAGCCCGAGGCAGAACACGAAGATGAGTGCGAACGCCGCCGCAGCGAGAACGCAGATCGCGCCCGAGAGCTCCAAGCGGGAGGAGACGCGGCTCTTTTCCGCCTCCTGTTTTACGAGCACATGCCCGCAATCGGGGCAGAAGCGCGCGCCCGCTTCGAGTACGGCGCCGCAGGACGGGCATGTGTGCTTGCCGTCGATACGGTTTCCGCATTTTGTGCAATATGCGGCAGTCTCGGGATTTTCCGTCCCGCACCGCTTGCATACGATCTTTCCGTCGATCCGTTTCCCGCACCCCATGCAATAGGTAGCGCCGTCCGAAACTTCCGCGCCGCAGAATTTGCAGATCATAGCTATGTCCTCCGTAAAATGTTTATAACATTATAACAAAATTCCGGGGGGGGTCAACTATTTTGAAAGGTCGCCGGATAAAAAGCGAAAATTTTTCGTGCGCACGAAAAAAATGCCCGACCGCAAAAGCGGTCGGGCGTATCTTTTCGCTTATTCGTCGGAGCGGTCCGTTTCCGCGGGCTCCGCGGGGGAAACCGTCTCCGCGGGCGCAGCCTCCGCAACGGCGATGGGCCCGGCGGTAGGGATCTCCGCAACGGGCTCCGTCTTTTCCGCTGCAGGTTCGGGCGTCTCGAAAACCTCTCCGCTTTCACGCAATTGTCTCACAAGGGCGCGCGAGCTGAAAAGCGCGACGGCGACGGCGATCGCAATGGCGATGTCGGGCAAGACATATGCCGCCTGATAGCCGAGGCTGTAGATCCACACAGGTTGTCCTTCGGGGGCAAAGGAGCCGAAAGCAAAGCAACCCGAGAGGTAGTGGGAAAGGAAACGGGCGAGCCCCGCTACGACCCCGCCGAGCGCGATCTGGATCTGCGGGAGCTTATCGAGCTTTTTGATCTTGGCGAACACGCCCGCGAACCCGATGCAGGCAAAGGGGACGGGGTAGTCGAGAAGGAATTGCGCGGGGTGCAGAATGGTGGGGCTTTGGAATGCCTGCAAAATACCGTAGATGAGCCCCGCGAACACCCCCTTCTTCACGCCGAACATGTAGGAATAGATCATGAGGGGGACGAGGGAGGCGATCGTAATGGACCCGTCCTGCGGCATCTTCACGATGCGGAGATAGGAGAGGGCGAAACTCATTGCAATGCAGACGGCGGCATAGACGATGGACTTGGAATCGAACCCCTTCTTCTCCTTGCGCCCGAGAAGGAAGGTAGCGGCGATGAGGGCGACAATGAGCGCCCCTGCCGAGAGATAGAGCCCGAGCTGGCTCACTTTGGAGAAATCGGGGTCGCCGTTGTCATCGTAGATCCAATTAGAGAGAAGGCTGTCCCCGCTCGCATACAAAAAGCCCATGCACACGAGCACGGCGACGGCGGCGGCGCCCGTCACACACCCCGTCACGATGAGGGTGACTTTCGAGGGGAAGAAGTAGAGAGCGACGGCGCTTGCCGCAATGCAGAGGATGAGGACGAGCAGAGGATAGAAGAGGAGGGCGGCGATCCCGTCTTCCGCAAAGGAGAGCACGAGGAGGACGAGCCCGACGAGGCAGGCATAGCACACGCCGAGGAAGAGGCAAACCAAGAGAAACTTCTTCCTTGTTCCCTTCTTTGCGGCGATGGCGCCGACGATCACGGCGAGGAAGAAGGCGACGGCGATCCAAAAGAACACGCCGCGCGCGATGTTGAGGGGGGAATCGAACGTGATGGGATACCACGTCGTCCCCAAGAGGGAATTGAGTAACATAAAAACCTCCGAAAAAATTTGTTTCGAACCCACCGCCGAGAAAAAGAAAAACCGCCTGCAAAACATGGCGCAGGCGGAAAAAGTTCCCGATCTCCCGTTCTTTCGTTCAAGTATTACCTTGTCCGATTCCAATGGTATC
>CANREU010000051.1 GCA_947629725.1 uncultured Clostridia bacterium | reverse complement strand
GTCATTCCGTCTTTGGAAAAAGAATTCGGGAGAAGCGGGGCTGCATTCTATGCATGGAGTGCGGGACATTATGGGTATGTCTGTCTTTCGGCACGCCATAGAGACGATATAAAAATTCCTTACCTTGAAATTCGCAGCCGCGACTGTCTTGACGGGAAGTTTATGGCGCGTATTCTCTGTTACGGAATGGACGAAGCCTATATCCCGAAGCAGAAAGCGCTCATCGAACGCACGAAAACCAGTGAATTGTTCGAGTGCAAGTACTTGCGTCATTCCAAAAAGGGGAAGGAGATCTTTCCCAAGCAGGTCGGCTATATCAAAGAGGGGCTTATGCAAGCCAAAACCACCGAAGAATTTATCGAGGCGGTCAAAAGGTCCGTTCGGGAATTTCTCGACCTTATGAAGGATTGGGATTCAGTATCGCAATCAATTTGAACGGTAAAGCAGTAAAATGAACGGCGAAGCTACCATTTGAACAGACTGCCGAAGTTGTATTGAAATCGTTTATATTTCTCAGAGCCGCGGGAGAGGTTTTCCTCTCCCGCGGCTCTGCGATTTACGGCCCCATGAAGGGACTCGAGGGGTGGAGGCGATCGCGGGAGCGATCGGCTTGCGTTCTTTTTATGCAAAAAGCGAGAGCAAACCGCTCTCGCCTTCTTTGTGTTTTGTTATCCGCTATTCGATTTTCACGGCTTGAAATTCGATATTTACGTCCCTGTATCCCGTCACATATCCGAAACGCACGGTTTCGCTTTCGCTCGGGTCGCTCTCCGCATACGGTTCCCCGTTGACATACATGACGATCTTACATCCTTCGATCTGATAGATAAAATAGTGCAATTCGGTCCCCGCCCAAAAGGTATCGTCCGCCTTCGAATCGAATCGGATATTCTCATCATACGTCAAGCCGCAATGATAGGGAAAATGATGATGCGGGATGGGGCTCTCTTCTCCCTTCGCAATCCATTTGAGGTCCGCGCTGTCCGATGTGCCGTTGAGTTGATAGCGGACCTTCAATCCGTCGGCCGTATTATCGCCGTCGGCGTCTGTCAGTTGCAGCGTAACGGCGGATAGATCGAATTTACGGCCGAATAGATCGCCCGTGATGTTTTTCAGCTTATAAGTGTCTGCCGTGCGGGTATTTTGTGCGGCCGCCTCCGAAAACTCCACAACATAGTTTTCGTTTCCCTCGCTCAAAACAAGATCGATGTGATACGCCGTATAGAATTTCGTATCAATCGTAGACAGGTCTTTCACCTTATTGTTATGCGTTTTAACGTATTCCGCCCGATCCATTTCCGAAAATTCCACACTGACCATCAGCGCGGGGTCGAGATCGGAGACCCCCTGAAAGAGCCCTTCCGTCAAAGAGATCTCAAATTGCTTTTGCCCCGTGCAACCGGCCAAGCACGAGACGATCGCAAAGAAAATACACACAAAAGACAGTTTCCTCATAGGTTCCTCCCACGGCCTGTTATCATTTTATCATAAAGCAGCGCGGAAAGCAAGAGGGGAATGCAACTTAAAGTATTTTCCGCGCCGCTTGCATTTTCTCCGCATTTATGGTATGATGGGAACGAAAAGGAATTCGGCGGAGGCTTGCTATGAATTTTTGCGAAGAGTGCAATCTTGCCTGTGACGGCGAGCGGTGCCCGAAATGCGGGAGGAAGAAACTCCGCGCCGTGCGCGACGAGGATTTTTGCTTTGCCGCGCGGGTGGACAGAACGTTCGGCGACAACCTGAAAGAAAATTTGGAGCGCGAACAGATCGAGTGTGTGCTCATGCCCTACGGCACGGGGGTCCGCTCCAAGTTTGCCCTGCCGCTCGAGAGCTACTTGCTCTATGTCCGCTACAAAAATTTGGAGCATGTGCGGCAGATCTTAAACAATAAAAATGCCTGAATATTGATTTTACGGAGAGAAAAGAATGGATAAGGTGCAAATTTTTCAATTTATTTCCGAACAAAAGACGGCGTTCATCGCCTCCGTCAACGAGAATGGCTATCCCGTGATACGTGCCATGCTCGCCCCGCGCAAGATAGAGGGCAATGAAATTTACTTCACGACAAACACTTCGTCCAATAAGATAAGGCAATTTTTGGCGAACGACAAGGCCTGCGTCTATTTTTATAAGCGCGGGAAATTCAAGTATCAGGGCGTTTCCTTGATAGGGGAGATGGAGGTCTGCACCGACCGGCCGACGAAGGATGAGATCTGGCGGTTCGGCGATAAAATGTTCTACAAACAGGGCGTCACCGACCCCGACTATTGCGTGCTGAAATTCAGGGGCATCTCCGCCGAATGCTATTGCGATTTCAAGACGGAGACGGTCGGGCTGTAGTTTCGGCGAAAAAAATGAGGCGGCAGGCGCACATATTTTTGTAAAATACTTGATTTTTCGGGGCGGGCGCGCTATAATACGGTCATTGGAGAGTGAAGACAAATGAAACTCGGCGTGATCGACGTCGGGGGCGGTTTCCGCGGCATTTATGCGGCGGGCGTCCTCGACTATTGCTTGGACAATTCCATTGGGTTCGACGTCGCCCTCGCGATCTCCGCGGGGAGCGCAAATCTTGCCTCCTTCCTCGCCCGCCAGCGGGGGAGGAATTATACATTTTATACGAAGTACGCCTTCCGAAAAGAGTACGCGAGCCTTCGCAATTTCCTCAAAACGAAATCGTTTGTAGACGTCGATTACGTCTACGGGACCCTCTCGAACAGCGACGGGGAAAACCCTCTCGACTATCCGACTTTGCGGGACTGCCCCACGGAATTATACGTCATCGCGACGGACGCGGAGACAGGGGAGGCAAAATACTTCGTGAAGGATTCCCTCTCGCAGGATCACTACGATCCCTTGAAGGCGTCGTCTTCCATTCCCTATTTGAATTTGCCTTATTTTATCGACGGCAAGCCCTACTACGACGGCGCGCTCGGCGATCCCGTACCCATAAAAAAGGCGTTTGAACTCGGGTGCGACCTCGTCGTCCTCATCCTCACGAAGCCCGAGGGGAAGCTCCGTAAGCCCAAGCACGATCCCAAGCTCGCGCGGCTCATCCGAAAGAAGTATCCGAAAGCGGCGGAGCAGCTCCGCCTGCGTGCGGAGCACTACAATGCGGACGTCGCACTGGCGCAGGAGTATGCGCGGCAGGGGAAGGCCGTGATCGTCGCCCCCGACGATACCTGCGGCGTGGATACCATCCGCAAGAGCAAGAAGTCCCTCGAAAAGCTCTATCAAAAGGGGTATGCAGACGGGCGGAAGGTCGCCGACTTTTTGCACGAAAAGGGACTGCGGTAAGAGGAAGACTCCCGCGGGGGGGAGCCGTAACAATCGAAAAAAAGAAAAAAATCGGAGGACTTTTTCGGAGAAGGCCTCCGATTTTTAGCACTTTTTTAGCACTTCGTATGATATAATACTTTCGGACAAACTTCGGAGGTAAAATCGGAGGTAAAAAAAGAAGTATGAAAAAGTTGCTCTGCGCCCTCCTTGCTGCGGCCTCTTCGCTGTGCATCATGGGCGGACTTGTTGCATGCGGCGGGGGGGATGATACTCTCTCCGGCTGGCATTGGGACGAGAGAATGCATTGGCGCTTCTCGGGCAAAGAGATGGTGGATTTCGGCTCCCATTGGGACGCCGACCACGACGGCATCTGCGACAGCTGCGATGCGCCTTACAGCGAGGGTTCGGATATTCAGATCACCTCCGTCGAACTCATGGAGGATATGACCTTCCTTCCCGTGGGAGAGTCGCTGAGGCTCAATTTCAACGTCACGCCCTATGTGGAAGGGGCGGAACAATTTGCGCAGTGGACGGCGGACAACGACGCGGTCCTCTCGATCGATGCCGAGAGCGGGGAGTTTACGGCCCTTTCGGCGGGTGTTGCGACCGTGACCCTCACGATCGGCGGCGTAAGCGACAGCTGCAAGGTGTACGTCTCTCCCCAAGAGGCGGATATTTCCGCGCCCGAGAAGTTTTTCGTAAAGACGGGGACGACCGCAAAATTCACCCTCTCGGGGGAAGATGCGGATGCGGATTGGCTGCTTCTCCGCTATGAAGTTCTTCCCACTCACGCCGATATGCCCGCAGACGTGATCGACGTGGACGAAGAGGGGAACATTACGGCAAACGGCGACGGGGAGTTTGAATTCTATGTCTCCGCCGTTACCGCCCCCTGGCTGAATTGGCACTGCGCACTCTATTCCCATTCGGGTACGGCGGGGCTGCATTTCTCGGCCGGGAGGACGGAGGCATTGCTCGATTCCGTCGACAGTGACGTTGCACCAGACGTCGTCATTCCCGATACCTACTGCGGGGTGCCCGTCACCTCCTCTATAGTTTGGGGAGAAAAGGGCTTCGGCCGCCCCGGGATCACCTCCGCCGTTCTTTCAAGCAACATGACGGACGCCCCGAGTTTCAAAGATTGCACCGACCTTGAGAGTTTCGATTTCAACGGCGCGGATATTCATTATACGAATGCCATGTTCGAAAACTGCGTCAAACTCACCTCAATCGTTTTGCCCGATGGGATGGAGAGCCTCGGGGAGACGTTCAAGGGCTGCGTCCTTCTCTCCGACGTCACCCTTCCCCATGCCCTCCGATCGATAGAGAGCTACGCGTTCTCGGGCTGTTCCTCCCTCACCTCTCTCACCTTCTATTCGGGGGAGATCACGATCGGCTACAATGCTTTTTACGAATGCCCGCTCAATAGCGCCGTCTTTGCAGAGGGGATCGAGGTCATCGATACCGGCATGCTTGCGTGGCTCTGCCGCGACTACACGC
Source organism: uncultured Clostridia bacterium (assembly GCA_947629725.1). Lineage (GTDB taxonomy): Bacteria > Bacillota > Clostridia > Christensenellales > Borkfalkiaceae > Gallimonas. The sequence goes on along the minus strand of CANREU010000051.1, from coordinate 4,811 downwards.
AGATGAATTTCTCCTTCCCCAATAGTCTCGAGCGCTTCACGGGTACCCGCTCCGAAGGGTTCCGTGAGAGCATTGTCCCGCGGACGACGGAGAACGGCTATCTCTATTGCGGGAACGAGGACAATCCCCACCTCATTCTGTTCGGTACGGAAGATGAGAAGCGGGAAAGCACGGAGGTGCCCGTCATCCACGAAGACACCGCGTTCATCGCATTCGACGGATTGCGCGGGGACTACGAGGCCGTCACCGTTCCCGAGGGGGTGCGGTATATCGGCGCGGCGGCGCTCGGGAGCAATTCCCTCAAAACGATCGCCCTCCCCGCGAGCCTCCGCTATCTCGAAGCGGGCTTTTGGACGGGGAGCAATGAGATCGGGCGGGTGACGGTTGCGGCGTCCCTCTATTTCACGGTGACGGAGGACGGCATCTTATACAGCGCCGACAAGAAGACTGTCTACTGCGTCCCTTGCATGCAGGAACCGGAGACGGCTCTCTCCTTTGCGGAGGAGACGGAGACGGTCCTGAAGGGCGCATTGAACTGCAATAACAAAAATATCGTCTCGATCTATATCCCCAAGAACCTCTCCTCTCTCCCGATGGAATTCGGCACGATGGTCCACGGCGGGCTTCCCGATCTCAAAGAGATCACGGTCGCCGCCGAGAATGAGACCTATGCGAGCGTGGACGGCGTCTTATACAACGCGGCGAAGACGGAGATCATCGAGGTCCCCGAAAAACTCGAAAAGGCCGCCGTCCCCGAAGGGGTGACCGACATCGGTCGCCGTTTCGCCCGCCACGCCGAACTTACGGAGCTTTCCGTTCCCACGACCGTGAAGCACTTCGAGGCGGAGGCGCTCGCGGGATGCATCAAGCTCCGCAAACTCACGATCCCTTACCTCGGGGCAGGGGAGGACGCCGTCTTCAGCGGAAGCCAAACGAACACTTACTTCGCCTACATTTTCAGCGAGGGCACTCCCGCAAGCACGGGGGCTACGCCGGGCGCAGTCATCCAGGAGAAGTTGGTCCCCGAAACGTTGGAAGAGGTCGTCGTCACCAAGCAAATCGACATTGACTCCTATGCTTTCTATTATTGCACCCATCTCAAATCCATCCGCTTTGTCTCCAAGGATGCGGAAATGGATGCAAGCGGGGCGTACAGCGTCGGCACGTCGGCGTTTTCGGGTTGCGCCGCGCTCGAGGAGATCTACCTCGCAACGGGGATCCGCCGCCTTTATGCCGGCCTCGTTCCCTCGAAGAATATGAAGACGATCGTCCTCCCGAGGACATTGCTCCCCGACGGCTTCGATGCGGGCAGTTTCAACCCTACGGGCGAGGGATACAGCGGGCTATCCATCTTCTGCTCTTCGGACGATTCCCTTCTCACTACGAAGTACGAGTCGAAATTCCCTGCCGATTGCAAGATCTATCTGCCGCAAGATTGGAATTGGTCGGAGGACGGCACGCGTCCGATCCCGACGAACGGATGAACAAAAGCGGCGGTTTGGCAATAGCCAAACCGCCGCTTTTGTTTCGGGACGGTTATTTCTTGTGAGGGTGGCGGGCCTTGATCAGCCCGAACGCCTTGCAGATCTCCATCACGGCGACGGGGAAGAGGGAGAAGCCGAGGGCGATGAGGTAGCCGTACCACGGCATCACGCCCGCGGGCGCCATGCCGAACGCCGTCACCACGCCGGGGGTGAACACGACGAAGGCGATGAGGGCGATCGAGAGAAGGGTCACCCAATTCAGACGGCGGTTAGAGAAGGGGCCGATCGCGAAGAGGGAGCGCTCCGAGCGCATATTGTAGGCGTGGAAGATCTGCGAGAGGGAGAGGGTGATAAAGGCGAGGGTGCTTCCTCCCGCAACGGTGCCCGTAAAATACTCGCCGAGCAGGAACGCCCCGAGGGCGAGCGCGGCGAAGAGGCACCCTTGCAGCACGATGCGCACGCCGTAGCCGTGGGCAAAGAGCCCCTCCTCCTTCGGCTTGGGCGGACGGTGCATGACGCCCGCTTCCACCCGCTCCATGCCGAGCGCAACGGCGGGCAGGGAGTCTGTGACGAGGTTGATCCAGAGGAGCTGGATGGAGATAAAGGGGGACTTTTGGAAGATGACGACGGCGAGGAAGACGACAAGGATCTCGCTGATATTCGTCCCGAGGAGGAAGCCCACCACTTTTTTGATGTTGTCGTAGATGCCGCGGCCCTCCTTCACCGCGTCCACGATGGTGGCGAAGTTGTCGTCGGTGAGGGTCATGTCGGAGGCGCCCTTCGCGACGTCCGTCCCCGTAATACCCATCGCGCAGCCGATGTCGGCGGCCTTTAAGGCGGGGGCGTCGTTCACGCCGTCCCCCGTCATGGAGACGACCTTGCCCTTCTTCTGCCACGCCTTCACGATACGGATCTTATTTTCCGGGGAGACGCGGGCATACACGGCGATCCCTTCCACGGCGGCGTCGAGCTCTTCCTCCGTCATGGCGTCGAGCTCCGCTCCCGTGACGGCGCGGTCGCCCTCGCAGAGAATGCCGAGCTCCCGCGCGATCGCGGAGGCGGTGACGACGTGGTCTCCCGTGATCATCACGGGCTTTATTCCCGCCTCGCGGCACACTTTCACGGCCTCCTTCGCCTCGGGACGGGGCGGGTCGATCATGCCGACGAGCCCCATAAACGTGAGGCCGTTTTCAAGCTCTTCGCTCGTGGGCGCCTCGGGCAGTCCGTCCAAAATTTTACAGCCGACGGCGAGCACGCGCAGGGCGGAAGAACTCATCTCTTCGTTTGCCCTTCTCGCGCCCTCGAGGTCGCCTGCAACGCAGCGGTCTGCCATCATGTCGAAGGCGCCCTTCACGATGGCGACGAGCTTCCCGCCGATTTGGTTGACGGAGGTCATGAGCTTGCGGTCGGAGTCGAAGGGGAGCTCAAAGAGACGGGGATATTTTCCGTTCAAATCGTCCTTTTCGGAGCCGAGGAGGTGGGCGGCGTAGAGAATGCAGGTCTCGGTGGGGTCGCCCACGTGCACGACCTTTTCTCCTTCGAAGGAGATGGCGCCGTCGCAGCAGAGGGAGGCGTACTCGAGGAGGGTGCGCGTCTTTTCGTCCGCTTCGCCCTTGAAATCGATGGGGGAGCCGCCGTCGAGACAGGTCTTCACGAGGGTCATGCGGTTTTGGGTGAGGGTGCCCGTCTTGTCCGAACAGATGACGGAGGCGCTCCCCAAAGTCTCCACGGCGGGAAGTCTTCTTATGATGGCGTTCTTTTTCACCATGCGGGTGACGCCGATGGAGAGCACGATGGTGACGATCGCGGGCAGCCCCTCGGGAATGGCGGAAACGGCGAGGGAAACGGCCGTCATGAACATATCGAGGAGGTCGCTCCCCGTCAGCCAGCCGACGAGGAAGACAACGGCGCACGCCGCGAGCGCCGCAATGCCGAGGATCTTCCCGAGAGAGGTGAGCTTCTTCTGGAGGGGAGTCTTGGTCTCCTTTTCGCCCGCGAGAAGGTTTGCGATCTTGCCCATCTCGGTGTTCATACCCGTGCCCGTCACGACGGCAGTCGCCGTTCCGTAGGTCACAGAGCACCCCGAAAAGACCATGTTCGCGCGGTCTCCTATCCCCGCGCCCTCTTTTAAGACCGCCTCCGCGTCCTTTTCGGCGGGCACCGATTCGCCCGTGAGCGCCGATTCCTCCGACTTTAAGTTGGAGGATCTGAGAAGACGGGCGTCCGCGGGCACAAAGTCGCCCGCTTCGAGTTTGATGATGTCCCCGGGCACGAGGGAGGAGGCGTCCACAAACTTTTCCTCACCCCCGCGCACGACGCGCGCATGCGGCGCGGACATATTTTTGAGCGCCTCGAGCGCCTTTTCCGCCCTGCTCTCCTGCAACACGCCCATCACGGCGTTCATGATCACGATGAAGAGGATGAGCGCGGGCTCGATGAATTCCATCGGATCGTCCCCGAGGCAGGCGATGACAAAGGAGACGACCGCCGCCGCAATGAGGATGAGGATCATCACGTCGAGAAATTGCTCGAAGAAGCGCCGCACGAGGCTCTTTTTCTTCTTTTCTTTCAGTTTGTTTTCGCCGAATTGCGCCCTGCGGGCGGAGACTTCCTCCTCCGAAAGGCCTTCTTCATTCACTTTGAGCGAGCTTAAAACTTCCTCGCCCGATTGCGCGTAGTATTCCAAAACAACGCCTCCGTGGCTTTCTGTCTCTATTATACACGCTGCGGAAGAATTTTACAAGAAAAAACGGGGGATAGGGGAGCGATTCCGCAGAGAAAACGGAGGGACGGAAAAGGGCGCGCAAAATTTTCCGAAAAATCCGAAAAAGAGAGGCGAAAACGTTTGACAACAGGGTGAAACTTTGGTAGAATAATCAAGCGTTGACGACGTAACGCGGGTGTAGTTCAGTGGTAGAATTCCAGCCTTCCAAGCTGGTCGCGTGGGTTCAATTCCCATCACCCGCTCCATATTGAAGCGATCGGAGATGCGAAATGCGCCTGTAGCTCAGGTGGATAGAGCAACGGCCTTCTAAGCCGTGTGTCAGGAGTTCGAATCTCTTCAGGCGCACCAAATATGGCGGGTGTAGCTCAGTTGGTTAGAGCGCCAGGTTGTGGCCCTGGAGGTCGTGAGTTCGATTCTCGTCGCCCGCCCCAACTTTCGTCACTAATGGGGTGTCGCCAAGTGGTTAAGGCACCGGATTTTGATTCCGGCATTCGTTGGTTCAAATCCAGCCACCCCAGCCAAAGGCGGCCCATTAGCTCAGCCGGTAGAGCACTTGACTTTTAATCAAGGTGTCCCGGGTTCGATTCCCGGATGGACCACCA
>CANREU010000050.1 GCA_947629725.1 uncultured Clostridia bacterium | reverse complement strand
CTATCCCGCCGAAAACAGGAAGGAGATGTCCGTCACGCTCAATGTAACCGTGAAGCCCAAGCCTATCACGGTGACGATCGAGAAGGCGTCGCAGGTCTACGGCGCGAGAAGCGACGCCGAACTTACTTGGAGTGTGGAAGAGGGCGACCTCGCGTATAGCGAAGACAAGAGCGTTCTCGAAGTTTCTCTCTCCCGCGATGCGGGCAGCGAGGTCGGCGAGTACCTTATCCACGGCACGGCGACGACGAAGAACTACGAAGTCACCTTCAAGCGGGACGGCGGGGACGAAGATACGGGCGTCTATAAGATCACGCCCCGCCCCGTCACGGTCACCGTGAAGAAGGCGCAGAGTGCCTACGGCGACCCGCTCACGATCGGCGACGGGTACGCCACCCCCGCGCAGTACACGGTGGAGGAGTTCAACGAAGGGGAGAAGACCGGCCTTGTCGAGAGCGATTCCCTCCGCGTGCGGCTCTCCGTGGTGGTGGGCGGTCCCGCCGTTCCCGGGAGCTATGAGATCGTGGCGCAGGGGAACAACCGCAACTACACCTTCACCTTCGTGATGGAAGGGCGCGAGGAGGAGCATATCGACAACACCTCGTATGCCGGAAAGGAGGGCTTCGTCTCCTTTGGCGGAGAAGAGGGCTATGAGATCACCAAGCGCGAAATTCGCCTTGTCATCACGTCCGCGGCAAGCTACCACGGCGCCGCTCAAGCGGACCTCACCGTTTCGCTCGCGGCGGGCTATTCTCTCGCGGAAGCGGACAGGGGACAAAGCGACCTCGCGGAATTCTTCGGCCTCACGCTCGCCATTTACACGCAGAGCGCGGAAACGCCCACTCCTTACAATGACCTCGAGGCGGGCGTCTATGAGATCGCGGCGAACCCGAGGACTTACCAGCCGAGCGGGCTTGAAACAAATGCCGACTACTACACCCTCAACTTCGTTCCCGGGGTGTACACCGTTCTCTCGCTCGACAGCGTGGTCGTGCAACTCAACGCAAGCGAGCTCGAGACGGTCTACGGCAACATTTCGGCAGAAGAAAAGGCAGAGACCCTCAACAAGCTCGCGGGTACCTATAAAGTATCGCGCGAAAACAGCGGTGCGGATTGGAAAGTTTCGGCGGAAGGCTTCGGCGAATTTGACGGCAGCCTCGTCACGGGTTGGCTTGATAAGCTCCTTACTGTCGAATTCAAGGCGGGCGACAACGCCGAAAAGCAGGCCGCTTACGAAGCACTCAAAGAGTTCTCCGTCACGATCACGATCGGCGTTTCGTCTGGGAATTGGTACGGCGGCAAGAACGGCACCTATTATCTCGGCGTCGGGAGCTATGCCATCACGGGTAGAGTGGACGAAGAGTCTCTCACGGTCTCCGTGCTCCCGGGCACCCTCCGCATTACGCCGAAGGAGATCACCGTCACCGCGCCGAGCGTGGGCACGGACGGCCATCTCTACTACGGCGACGACGATCTGCCCATCCCCGAAGCGGCCGACGGAATGGTAGACGCGCTCCTTCCCGGCGACTATCTGAAGTCTACAAGTGATATGGTCGGGCTCGACATCGTGTTCACCCGCGAGGCGGGCACGGACGCGGGCGAATACCGTATCACGGGCTCCTACAACGCGAACCAGCTCAACTACAACGTGCACTTCACGGAGGGCACCTATAAAATAAGCCCCCGCGAGGTGGAGATCGAGATCGCCGCGCAGAAGCAAACCTACGGCGACCTCACTTACGGCGAAGGCACCATCCTCACGCCCTCGTGGTCGGCACCCGACCTCTCCGCGGGCGACGTGTTCACCATGACGTTTGTTCTCACCGACGCGGAAGGGCATATCACGAACTCCCGCTATCTCGACGCGGGCAGCTACACCGTGCAATTCACTCTCGCGGCGGGCGCGACCTCGAAGGCGGAGAACTACAAGTTCACCTTCAAATACACGCTCGGCGGCGAGAGCCGCGACATTTCGGCAGATGCGGGCGCCCTCACGGGCACCGTTGCAAACGGCTATGAGGTCACGGCGCGGAAGATCTCCATCACCTTCTCCGATGTCATCCGTTCCTACGGCACGGTGACGGCGGACGAGAGCGCCTACGCCTCCCTCAACGAAGCAAGCTCCTGGATCGTGACGGGGCTTGCCGAAGCCCGCGACATCGACGACGTCTTTGAAAAGGGCGCGAGCGTGTTCTCCGTAAACTTCAACGGCGCAGAGGGCTGGGTGCCCGTCGGGCAGTACGACATCCAATTCGCGGATGAGAGCAACGGCAACTACACCGTCTCCTTCGAGGGTGCGCCCAAGTTCATCATCGAGAAGACCGCGGTCACCTTCCGCATCGGCGGCTTGGCGAACAAGACCTACGGCGAGGCGGCGGAAGTCCTCTCCGAAGTCTGGGTGGCGGCAAAGGCCGCATACGAAGGCGGCACCGGCTATAAGAAGAGCGACAGCAGGAACAACGCCGTTGAGTTCTATTATTTGAACAGCCTGTTTGTCACGGTCGTCTTCCCCGCCGATTTCGATTTCACGGCGGACGGCGCGCTCGCAGACTTCGTAAGGAGCCTCGAAAACTTCTCCTTCTACTATGCGGACGCGGAGGGCAGGCAGGTCACGCCCGAACAGGCGGCGAAGATCGCGGCGGGGCAGTATAGCGTGCGCCTCAATTCGGACGCCGCCAACTACACCGTGAGTACGCAATACGGCACCCTTCTCGTAAGCCCGAAGGCGGTCACCGTCGTGATCGGCACGGACGGCAAGATCGAGGAGGAGTACGGCAGCGTTCAATTCACACAGGAGACCAAAGAGACCTCCTATTGGCACCTCAAAGAGGAGGGCAGCCTCGCCTTCACGGATACGGCAGCCGACCTTCTCATCACCCTCACCCGTCCCATCGGCAATTCGGCGGGCAACTACCTCGTGACGGGGACCTGCGGCAATCCGAACTACACGGTGACCTTCGAGGGCGACAACATCTACACCGTCACCCCCAAGACCATCGAGGTCACGCTCACCTCTTTCGAGAGGGAGTACGGCGAGACGCCCGACCTCACGGCCTGCTGGTCGGTCGATGAGAGCAAGCTCGTGAGCGGCGACAAGAAGGAGGGCCTCGGCGTCGTATTAAGCCTTCTCCGCAACGGCGCCCCCGCGACCCTTAACGACTACAGCCACTACAATGTGGGCGAATACACGATCGCAGGCACGGGCACGAACGAAAACTACACCCTCACGTTCACGGAGGCGACCTTCACCGTCACGGCGCGCAAGATCTCCGCGACCGTCGACAGCGCCACCGCCGTCTACGGCGACGGGACGCCCAACTTCTCCTTCACGACGGATGCGGGCTTCCCCGAAGGGGAGAGCAAGAGCGTTCTCACCGTCGAATACACGGTGGGCGGCGAGGCGAACGCCCGCGGCCACTACGACGTGAAGGAGGGCGGCTACAAGATCACGGCGCAAAACACCAACCCCAACTACGAAGTCACCTTCGCGGAGGGGACCTTCACCGTGCAGAAGCGCGCCGTCACCATCACCGTCTCCGATATTTCGGGGGCCTACGGCAGTGCAAGGAACAGCGCGGACTTCCTCAACGTCACCTACACCGTCGTGGGCAGCTTTGCGGACAAGGAGAACGCGGGATCGCTCGGCGTCTCCTTCACCCTCGAAGGGGCGGAAGAAAATGCCTACCTCGACGCGGGCGCCTATGCCCTCGTCGGGTCGTGGACGGGCACCGAGGGCTTCCTCGCGGGCAACTACGACATCACCTTCGTGGGCAACTACGAGGGCGAAGGGGAGAGAGACGAACACTACCGCAAGGCGGGGCTCGTCACCGTCACCCCGAAGACGGTCGACGTGTCGCTCGACGACATCATCGTCCTCTACGGCTCCGGCGATCCCTCCGTGTTCGCGCCCGAAAAGGTCATCTCGGCCTCCTCGATGGAGGAGGGCAAGCTCCGCGGGCTCGTCGGAACGGACGCGTGGAACAGCGAAGACGGCGTTCTCTTCACCTTCGACGTGAAGCGGGAGAATAAGGAGCTCTCCGAGCTCGGCTACGGCGCCTATCTTCTCACCGTGAGCGTTTCGGGTGCGCGGAAGGACAACTACAACTTCACCTTCACCCCCGCGAACTACTTCGTGTGCGCCATCGGGCTCAACGTCTTCCTCTACGACGTGGAGAACGAGGACAATATCTACGGCACATTCAACGCGGAGACCTTCGGCGACGCGTATAAGAACGGCATCGACGGCAAGGAGATCACGTTCATCTACGTCGATCCCGACGATCCCAACAACCACGAGCTTCCCGACGGGGAGAGCCCCGAGAGCTTGAAGGGGAAGTTCACCTACTCCATCTCCGACTACAACGAGGGCGAGAACCTCGCCGTGGGGCGGCACTCCGTCGTCGCGACGTTCGAGCGCACCGCGAACTACAACGTGACCGTGATCCCCGGGCGGTATGTCGTCTATCCCGCGTCCATCGAGGTCACCATCGACCTCAACCTTCTCGCGCGGTCTGCCAACACCTACACCAAAGTGTACGACGGGCAGGACGTCAAGCTCGACGACGTGACGAGCAAGTCTCCCGAGGTCTCCATCACGCACGGCGAGATCGTGGGGGAGGACGAACTCGTCTTCACCCTCACCAAAGCTCCCGGCGCGAACGTGGGCGAATACGTCATCGTCATCGCCCTCAAGGCGGAGAAGGACAACGTCCTCCTCGCCTCCAACTACCACATCACCTACGGCACGGGCCTCTACACCATCACCGCCCGCCCCGTCACCGTGGCGATCGCAGGGCAGAGCGCGCAATACGGCAGCGTCGCCCTCGACGGCACGAAGTGGAGCGTCTCGGAGGAGACCTCGGAGGGCAGGGGACTTGTCGCGGGCGAGAGCGCAGAGGGGCTCGGCGTGCGGCTCGGCCTCTACGAGGGCAATTCGCCCGTCGCGGACGTCGGCCTTGCGACCCTCCCCGTCGGTCACTATGCGATCGTCGGCTCTTGGACGAACAACAACTACGAAGTCACCTTCACGGGCGGCTTCACGGCGGACGGCGGCGACTACGACGGAAAGGCGGGCGACTTTGAAGTGACGGGACGGGAAGTCGTCCTCTACGCCGAGGGCGGCACCTCCGTCTACGGCGAAGAGGTCACCCTTCCCGGCTGGCACCTCGGCAACGCTTCGAGCGTGCTCGAAGGGGACGAAGAGGATTTCAGAAACGGTATCACCGTCACCGTCGCGGGCTACGCGGAGGGGAGCAACCTCACGGCTGGCAGCCATGCGGTCACCGTCGCATACAGCAGTGATCCCGTCTACGCGAACTATAAGATCACCCTCGAGCCCGCGAACTACGAGGTCACGCCCCGTCCCATCACGGTCAGCGTGGAGTCTCTCCGTGAGATCTACGGCGTCGACCGCGCCGCCGTGCTCGAAAAGGTCACCTCTTCGATCAGCGAAAACGGCCTCGTGAAGGGCGACGATCTCCAATTCACCTACTCCGTCCTTCAGCAGGAGGGCGGCGAAGCGGGGAGCGGACCCCTCGACTTCGGGCAGTACATCCTCCGCGCGGCCCTCGCTCCCGAATCGGAAGAGGCGGGCAGGAATTACAGCATCAGCTATTCCGACGGTACCCTCTTCATCGTGAGCAGCAGCGGGATCGTGATCGTCGTAAGCCCTCAATCTTCCGCTTACGGCGAAGAACTTGTCGACCTCAACGCACTCAACGAGGCGAAGACGGGCTACACGGTGATGGGCGCGAACGCAGAAGAAGAGCGGGCCCTCACCGTCACCCTCTCCTATAAGGTGGAGGACGGCTTCGACAACAAGCATGTGGGCGAGCACGCGAACGTCATCCTCGCCGTCGTCTCGGGCGTGAGCAGCGACAACCTCACGATCGTCTATGGGACGTACACCGTCACCCAGAGAGAGATCACGGTGAATGTGAATTCCCTCACGCAGGTCTACGGCAACGAGCCGACGGCTTGGGGGTGGAGCGTCTCGGACGGGACCCCGCTCGCACCCGGTGAGGAGAGCACCGCGCTCGGCATCGGCTTCACCCGCGATACGGGCAACGGCGTCGGCACCTATCAGATCCACGGCACGTGGGACAACGGGAACTACAACGTCACCTTCACCGAGGCGACCTATGAGATCACCGCCCGTCCCATCACCCTCGTGACGGAGGATCACAGCTCCGTCTACGGCGCGGCGCTTGCAGAACTCACCGTGCGCGTCCTCACGGAGGGAGGCTCCCTCGGGTTGGCAGACGGCGACGAACTCGCCGACCTCCGCCTTGCGATCGCGATCTCGGCGACGTGGAACACCTATCTTCCCTACAAGGAGGAAGGGTACGACATCGTCTGCAGCACCTCGGGCCGTGTCGGCAACTACAACATCACCGTGCGCAACGAGGGCAAATACACCGTCGAAAAGAGGGAAGTGACCCTCAAAGCGGACAGCGCCTCGTCCGTCTACGGCACGGCGGCGGGTCCCTTCACCTACACGGTGACTGCGGGCGAGCTCGCCTACGGCGAACAGCTCACCGTCACCCTCGCGATCAAAGATCACGGGGCGGACGAGCGCCTTGCCGTCGCAAGGTATGCGATCGAATGCACGATCGCGGGCATCACCTCCTCCTATTCGAGCTACACGCCCGACCTCGGCAACTACCGCTTCACCCTTGAAGAGGGCGAGTTCGAGGTGTTGCAGGCGAAGGCGAACATCGTCGTCTACAGGCAGAGCCACTACTACGGCGAGGACGCCTTCGATACGGAGCTCGGCTCGGCATACACCGTCTCGGGCCTCCTCGAAGGGGATGAGCTCCGCGTCACCCTCACCCGCGTGGACGGGGAAGGCAACGAAGTGCATGAATTCAACGTCGGCACCTACCGCATCACAGGCGAGGGCGTGAACGCGAACTACGACGTGGATGTCTCCGAAGGCGTCTATGAGATCGTGAAGCGCGTCCTCAACGTGAAGATCGAGGATAAGCGCTCCGTCTACGGCGAAACGCCCGCTCCTCTCACCTACACACTCAAAGAGAGCCTCGTCGCGGGGGACAGCGAGAGCGAACTTCAGATCGCTCTCTCCCTCCCCGGTGCGGGTACTCTTGCCGCGGGCAGCTACACCATCTCGGGAACTTCCGCGAGCGCGAAGTATGATGTGCGCTTCGAGAACGGGACGTACACCGTCGAAAAACGCACGGTGGAAGTGCAGATCGAGGATAAGACCTCCTTCTACGGCGAGAAGCTCGAAGACCTCACCTGCGTCATCCTCGGGACCCTTGCCCCGGGCGACGACATCGATGACCTCGGGATCACCCTCTCCCTTCCCGCAGGGGAATTGGGCGCGGGGAGCCACATCATCTCGGGCTCGAGCGACAGCGATAACTACAACGTCGTCTTCTTAAACGGGGTCTACCTCATTTCCCGTGCGAGCAACCGCTGGGAGACCCGCTTCTCCATCGCCGATTGGATGGAGGGGGACGACGTGGGAGAGATGGTCGCTCCCGAGGCAAGATACGGCGAGGCGATCGTCCGTTACTACACCGACCTTGCGTGCACGCAGGAGCTCGAATGCGACCTCAAGGACGCGAAGGCGGGCACCTACTATGCGCAGGTCTATGTGGAGGATTCCGATAACTACAGCGGGATCCAGCCCACCGTCTATGAGTTCCACATCTCGGCCATGCCGTCCGTCGGCGCATTCGCCGTGCTCGGCGTCGTGGAAGTCGCCGCCTTTGCGACGATGATCGGGATCGCCATCCACTTCGGTAAGAAAAAGCGTAAATAAGGAAGCGAAGGAGAGTATATGTTAAATCTATTGAATGCTGTCAATTTCTTCGGCGTCACCCTCGAGCTGGACGCGGAAGCCGTCCTCGCGGGGATCCTCATCAGCCAGGTGCTGCTCGCGATCATCAACATCTTTGCGGTCGCAATCGTCCTCACCCGCATCAGTGTGAGCAAGGCGGTACAGAAAAACGCCGTCTTCACCCCGCGCGAATCGGTCGTGGAGACGAAGGACGGCACCGACGTTCTCCTCACCGCCACCGCGCCGCAGAACATCAAGGCGGAGGATCTCGCGTGGTTCATCGACGGCAAGAAGACGGAGGCGAAGGGATTCACCTACCTCTTCCACGCCACCGAGGGCACCCATGAGATCACCGTCGCAGCGGGGGAGACGACCGTCTCCAAGATGTCGGTGTTCGTCACCGCGTCGGAGAACGCCGCGCCCGCTCCCGCTCCCGCACCTGTCGAGGAGCCCGTGCCCGTTGAGGAACCCGCTCCCGCGGAAGAGCCCGTTGAAGAGCCCGCCGAGGAACCTATCGAGGAGCCCGCTCCCGCCGAAGAACCCGCCGAGGAACCCGCGGAAGAGCCCGCCGGGGAGCCCGTCCTCATCCCCATCGACGAGGAGGATAATTCGCCGCGCTACGATTTCAGCTTCACGGCGAAACTCATCCGCTCGGACGACGAGGTGAAGGGCTGGTACGGGGCGATCAAGAACGAACTGCTCTCGTATAAGAAAGTGAAGGAGCGCATGAGCTGGAAGAAGGAGACCTTCAAGTGCGGGAGGGAAAACACCCTCGCCCGCCTCTCCTTCCGCGGAAAGACCCTCTGCGCCGTCCTCCCGTTCGACGCCGCCGAGTTCGCGGAGAGCAAGTATAAGCTCGAGGACGCGGGGGAGGGGAGCTCCCTCTACCGTATCCGCAACGCCCGCCGCGCGAAGTATTGCTGCGAACTCATCGCGCTCGCGGCGGAGAGATGGGAGCTCGTGAAACTCGAGCGCGAGCCCGAAAACTACTACCTGCCCACAGAGAGCATCCCTCAACTTCTCGCCGAGGGGCTCGTGAAGCAGATCGCGGGAGACCCCGTCCCCGCCGAACCCGCTCCCGAACCCGCGCCCGAACCCGCGCCCGTCGAGGAGCCTGCCGAAGAACCTGCCCCTGTTGAGGAACCCGTTGAGGAACCCGCGTCCGTTGAGGAACCTGTCGAGGAGCCCGTGGAGGAACCCGTCGAGGAGCCCGCTCCCGAGCCTGTCTCCGAGGAAGAGCCTGTGGAGGAACCTGCTTCCGAGCCTGTCTCCGAGGAAGAGCTCGCGGAAGAGCCCGCCCCCCTCCCCGAAGAGGAAGAGGAGGCCGCGCTCCACTACGATTTCAGCTTCACGGCGCGCCTCATCCGCGCGGACGGCGACGTACAGAAGTGGTATAACGTCCTCAAAAACGAACTGCTTTCGTATAATAAAGTGAAGGAACGCATGAGCTGGCGGCGGGAGACCTTCAAGCGCGGCGCGAACGTGCTCGCCCGTCTCTCCTTCCGCGGGAAGACCCTCTGCATCTTCCTCCCGCTCGACGCCTCCGAGTTCGCGGAGAGCAAGTATAAGCTCGAGGCGGCCGCGGGGGACGCGAGCTACTCCCTCTACCGCATCCGCAGCGAGCGGCGGGCAAAGTATTGCAAGGAGCTCATCGCGCTCGTTGCCGAACGGCTGGAGATTGCGCGCACCGAGAAGGGCTTTGCCGACTACATCCCGCCCGCAAAGACCCTTGAGGAACTCCTCCGTGATGGCCTTGCAAAGGTCGGCCCCGCGACGCAAATGCAGGAAGCCGCCCCCGCCGAAGAGTAAGGCTTAAAAGCACAAAGACCCGAAAGGGCGCACGAACGCAAAAGCGTTCGTGCGCCCTCTTTTTCTTCCCCTCGCACTCACTTCTCCGTAGGGCCTACCCGCCTTCGGAGGGGAGGCTCCCCCGCTTGCGGGGGTGGTGGGGAGGCTATAAAACACGATTGTAATAAG
>CANREU010000049.1 GCA_947629725.1 uncultured Clostridia bacterium | reverse complement strand
GGGATTCGAACCCCCGGACAGTTGCCCGTCAACGGTTTTCAAGACCGCCGCATTCGACCGCTCTGCCAACCTTCCGTATGTTGTCCGCGCCGTGCGGCTCGTAAAAACGGACTGCAAGGAGCGGGCGCATAAAACGGACCGAAAGGGACAGTCCGCAAGAAAAAGGCAACCGCGGCGCGGTTGCCTTGTTGCCGCTCAGCGGTGCCGTCCGCGGAAGAACACGGCGAGCGTGCCCGCGCCCGAGTGGGTGCCGATCACGCTTCCGATCATGTTGACGAAGATCTCTCTCTCGCCGTATTCCGCTTTGATCGCCTTTATGAGGGTCTCGACGTCGTCCTCGCAGTCGCCGTGGCTGATGAAAATGGGGTCGGTGGGGGTGAGGATCTGCAATTCCTTCATATGGGAGACGAGTGCCGTGATGGATTTCTTTCTCCCGAGTTTCTTTTCGAGGGGGATGAGGTGGCCTGCCTCGTCGACATGCAGCACGGGTTTCACGTTGAGGAGGGTGCCGAGGAAGGCGGCGGAGGCGCTCACGCGGCCGCCCCGTTTGAGGTGGTTGAGGTCCTCCACGGTGAAGTAGTGGCAGATGTGGGTGCGCAGGCCGAGGGCGTAGGTCTCCGTCTCCCCGAGGGACGCCCCGCCGTCCGCATACTTTGCGATGTAGTCCAAAAACAGTCCCTCGCCGAGGGAGGCGCAGAGGGAATCGACGACCGCGATCTTGCGTCCGAGGTATGCAGTTTCCACATCCTTTGCCGCGGCGAGGTAGCTCCCGTAGGTGCCCGAGAGCCCCGAAGAGAAGGAGACGATGAGCACGTCTTCCCCCTTTTCGGCGTGGGGGAGGATGTGTGCCTTCGCCTGATCGGGGGTGATCTGAAAGGTCTTGGGCAGGGCGCCGCCGCGCAGGCGGGCGTAGAAATCTTTATCGTCGATCTTAGCCCCGTCCTCGCCTCCGTAGGAGACGCCGTCCATCACGAAGCCGAGGGGGATGCATTCTATATCATGTTCCTCATAATACGCCGCGGGAAGATCGCAGGCGGAGTCGGTGAGGATCGCAAATTTTCTTTTCATAAGGAAACCTCACAAAATTTTCTCTCTTCATTATAAACCGTTTTGTTTGCTTTGTCAACAGTTTAATTTTTTAATACGGTGAAATTTTTTACGCGCACGGCACGGAAGGTGAAGGTCACCTCGTTGCCCCGTTTCCCCCGCCTTATTTGCATGACGGGTGCGCCGTCGAGCTCGAAATATTCGGCGGCGACGTGCGCAAAATCGCGGAGGGCGGCGGCCCGCGAGGGCTCGTTCATCTCCTCCTTGTCGCTCTCGAGCATTTTCAGCACCCGTTCCCGCGAAGTTTCCCTTGTCATCTCTTCCTCCCGAAACAGAAAAGTTTTCGTCTTACGGGCGTCTCCGCCCCGAGCAGCCGCGATGCGATCTCCCTAAAAGGGCGGGAGCGCTCGGCGATGTTGTCGAGATACAGCTTGTCCTCTTCGGGGACCGCGCCGAGCAGGGGGACGCGCAAAAGGGAGGCGATCTCCCCGGGGGAGAGGACGTCTCCCCGCCGCGCCATGTCCTTCCGCGCGAGGTTGACGACGAGCCCCGTCCGCGAAAAGCGGTAGTTCGTGAGCATCCCCGCGACCCTGTCCGCGTCCCGCATGGCGGAGACGTGGGGGGTGGTGACGAGGATCGCCTCTTCCGCACAGGAGGCGGCGCGGTGGAACCCCTCTTCGATGCCCGCGGGGGAGTCGAGGAGGATGAAGTCGGCCTGCGGCGCGAGGGAGTCGAGGATGAGGCGGACCGCCTGCGGCGAGACGTAGCGGTCGGCGACGCGGTTGCTCGGTAAAACGGAGAGGGTGGGGTAGCGGGGGTGACGGGTGAGCGCCTGTTTGGGGCGGCACTTGCCCTCCACGGCGTCCGTGAGGTCGTAGAGGGCGAGGTTCTCCACGCCGAGGGCGACGTCCGCGTTGTTGAGGCCGAAATCGAGGTCGCACACGATCACGCGATACCCGAGCCGCGCGAGCTGCACGCCGAGATTGCAGCAGACGGTCGTCTTGCCGACGCCGCCCTTGCCCGAGGTCATCACGATCTTTCTCGCCATGCCGCCCTCCCGCGCGCGTTTTGCTCC
Source organism: uncultured Clostridia bacterium (assembly GCA_947629725.1). GTDB lineage: Bacteria > Bacillota > Clostridia > Christensenellales > Borkfalkiaceae > Gallimonas. The sequence continues at coordinate 7,707 of CANREU010000049.1, read as the reverse complement.
ATCATAACACGCTCTGCCGCGCGTATTTTTTCCTATTTTGAAGGAGCGGGTCGAGAAAGGGGGGTTCTTCCTTGTGTTTCCCCGCGCGGGGCCGCTTCTCGGCGGAAAGGGCGTGCGCCGCCTTTCACCGCCGCTCATCCGTGGCTTCTCCTTGAGGAGAAGGCAAGGGGGTGGTTTTGCGGCTTTCACCTCCTCCCTCACGTTGAGGGGGGAGGGTAGGGTGGGGGGAGCCGCCAACGGTTTTCGTGCGCCACCCCCCTTAGTCCCCCCGCCGGAGGCAGGGGGTTTGGTTTTGTGCATATCTTCGTCTTCGCGGGAGGGCACTCTGTGCGGCTTTCACCTCCTCCCTCACGTTGAGGGGGGAGGGTAGGGTGGGGGGAGCCGCCAACGGTTTCGTGCGCCACCCCCCTTAGTCCCCCCGCCGGAGGCAGGGGGTTTGGTTTTGTGCGCGCTCCTTCTCGGCTCCACCTTTTGGGGGAGCTGTCACGCTTGCGTGACTGAGGGGGTTCCGATGTAACTGCAAACCCCTATCCCCCCTTCGGGGTACTTCCCCCAAGAGGGGGAAGCAAGGATGGTTGGTCGGGGTACTTCTCCTCAAGGAGAAGGCAAGGGGGTGGTTTTGCGGCTTTCACCTCCTCCCTCACGTTGAGGGGGGAGGGTAGGGTGGGCATGAAAAAACGGCCGCGAGCGGCCGTCTTATCATAGATCCCGTATGCGATTCAGAACAAGATCTCCGAGCCGTCGCGGCGGAAGCTGCTTTCATAGAGTGCGGCGAGCCCCTTTTGGAGCTCGAGGCAGTCCTTTGCCGCGACCGTCTCCGATGCGGAGTGCATGGCGAGCTGGGCGATCCCGATGTCGGCGGAGGGGATGCAGGCCTGTGCGAGGGAGATGGCGCCGAGCGTGGCGCCGCTCTTCATCCCCGTGCGGTTGTAGAAGAGCTGCCACTTCACGCCCGCGCGGGAGAAGATCGTCTTCGTGAGGGCGGAGGTGACGGCATTCGTCGTGTAGGCGCCGTCCGCATGGGTCTTGATCGCGATCCCTCCCCCCAAAACGGGATGGTCGGCGGGGTCGGAAGTTTCGGGGTGGTTGGGGTGCAGGGCGTGGGCGTTGTCCGAGGAGAGGAGGAGGGAGTCGGGGAACACCGTCTCCGTGCGCTCGCCGCGGGCGCGGCAGATGCGTTCGAGGACGGTCTTCAAAAAGTCCCCGCCCGCCCCGTCGTCCACGCGGCTGCCGATCTCCTCGCCGCAGAGAGCGGCGGCAACGGCGGTCGCGGCGGGCTCCGTCTCGATGAGGGCCCTGATGCTCGCGTAGACCCCCGTGAGGTCGTCGATGCGTGGGGAGCAGAGGAATTCGCCGTCCGCACCGCAGAAAACGGGCTCTTCGGCGGGCACGGCGAAAAGGTCGAAGGAGACGGCGCCGTGCAGAGCGGAGAAGTCCTTATCCCCGAGGGCGAGGAGGGGGAGCTCCTTTTGCAGATCGGGCGCGAAGTGTTCGTTCACCGTGCGGTTCTGGTGGATGGCGAGGGAGGGGAGGACGACGGTGAACGGGCTCGTGTAGAGCCCGACTTCGAGGCCGCGCGCGGTCTCCCGCACGATCCGCCCCGCGATGCGGAGGGGACGGTCGAAAAAGGTGTACCAGATCCCGCCGCCGTAGGGTTCGATGTTGAGGCGGGTGTACCCGTTCTCGGAGAGGGGGCGCTCCTTCAGCTTGAAGCAGGGGGAGTCGGTGTGGGTGGCGGCGACGCGCAGTCCCCGTTCCTTGCCGCAGCGGAAGGCGATGAGGCTCCCGCCGCGCACGAGATAGTATTTTCCTTCGGGGGCGAGGGGGAATTCCTCCCGTTCGTCGAGGAGGGTGAAGCCCGCTTCCGCGAGCATGGCTGCCGCATTTTGCACCGTGTGATAGGGCGTGTAAGACGTCGCAAGAAAAGTTGTGAGTTCCATGCCGCATATTATAGTCCTTTCCCGCGGAAAACGCAACTCTTTCGCTCCCTCCCGTTGACAGTTCTTCGATTTTTTGATATAATGAAACTTGGAGAGTGAAATGAAGACTTTGAAACAGGGGCTCGTGGACTTTGCCGCGAGGATCTACTTCAAACTTGCGGGGAGCCCGCTCCGCCAAACGGAAAACGCGGACGGCGACTATGAGGGGGAGGTGAAGGAGACGACTTCCGCCCTTCTCCGCCGTGCGGCGGCAGAGGGGGCCGTGCTCCTCAAAAACGACGGCGTGCTCCCCGTTTCGGGCAAGATCGCCCTCTTCGGCAGGGCGCAGAACGATACTTTTTATTCGGGTTACGGCTCGGGCGGGAATGTCGCCGCACCCTACCGCGTAAACATCGCCGAGGGGTTGCGGCGGGGCGGGATCGCCCTCACGGAGCCCCTCGCAAAGGCGTATGCCGATTTTTCCGCCTCGCACCGTGTGGAATACCCCGGCTGGGGCTCGTGGCCGCACAGTCTCCCCGAGATGCCCCTCTCGGAGGAGCTCGTGCGCGGGGCGCGGGAGGAGACGGAGACGGCGGTCGTCGTGATCGGAAGGGCCTCGGGGGAGGACAGGGACCACGAACTCACCGCGGGGAGCTACTATCTCACGCGGGAGGAGGAGCGCATGCTCGCCCTCGTCCGCAAATACTTTTCGAGGGTGGCGGCGGTGCTCAACACCGACGTCGCGCTCGATTTTTCCTTCTGCGAGCGGCATGAGATCGGCGCGCTGCTCCTCGTAAAACAGGGCGGAATGGAGGCGGGCAACGCCTGTGCCGACCTTCTCACGGGGAAAATTTCGCCCTGCGGCAAGCTCGCGGACACCGTGGCGATGACCTATGCCGACTACCCGACCTGCGGCAACTTCGGGAGCGCCGCCTCCGCCGAGTATTGCGAGGACATCTACGTCGGCTACCGCTATTTTTCCACCAAAGCCCCCGAAAAAGTGCTCTATCCCTTCGGCTTCGGGCTCTCCTACACCCGCTTCGAGACGGAGACGGAGTATAAAGACGGGGCGGTGCGCTACCGCGTGAAGAACGTGGGGGAGCGCGCGGGGAAGGAGGTCGTACAGGTGTACGTCCGCAAGCCGCACGGAGGGCTCGGGAATCCCGAAAGGGAACTCATCGGCTTCCGCAAGACGGCGCTCCTCTCCCCCGGGGAAGAGGAGGAGGGGACGATCTCCCTCCCGCCCCGCGCCTTCTGCTCCTACGACCCGCTCTCCTCCGCCTATGTGCGGTGTGCGGGGGAATACCGCATCTTTGCGGGGACGAACGTGCGCGACGCCCGAAAGATCGGGGCGTTCACCCTCGCGCATACGGAGACGGAGGAGAAGCTCCGCACCCGCTGCGCGCCCCGCCGCGCCCTCACGGTGCAGACGGCGGAGGGGACGGCGACCCTTCCCGCCGCGGGAAGACCCGAGGAGCTGCGCGCCGAGATCGAGGCGCAAATTCCGACCCCATTCCCCCAAAATGAGAAAAAACCGCACTTTTCGGAGGTGCGGAGAGGGGAGGTTTCCCTCGAAACATTTGTCGCCTCTCTCACCCTTTCGGAGCTTGAAGACCTCGCCTACGGCGCGCTGAAAATGAACAGCCCTTTGGGGGCGGCGGGCAACGCGGGGGTGATGGGCGGCGTGAGCCCCGCCCTCCGCTCAAGGGGCGTTCTTCCCGTCACGATGACGGACGGTCCCTCTGGCATCCGTCTCAAGGCGAAGAGCTCCCTTCTCCCCGTCGGCGCGCTGCTCGCGTGCACCTTCGATCCCGGCCTCGTCGAGGAAATTTACGCCGCCGTGGGAGAGGAGATGAAGGAGCGCGGGTCGGATGTGCTCCTCGCGCCCGCCCTCAACCTCCACCGCGATCCCCTCTGCGGGCGGAACTTCGAGTATTACTCGGAGGACCCCCTTCTCTCGGGCAAGATGGCGGCGGCCGCCGTGCGCGGCGTGCAGAAGATGGGGGTCTCGGCGTGCCCCAAGCACTTCGCGTGCAACAACCAGGAATTCAACCGCAGCGGGAACGACAGCCGTCTCTCCGAGCGGGCGCTCCGCGAGCTCTACCTCCGCGGCTTCGAGATCTGCGTGAAGGAGGGGAAGCCCCGCTTTCTCATGACCTCCTACAACCTCATCAACGGCGAGCGGGCGTATTACGGCTACGAACTCATCCGCGGCATCCTGCGCGGCGAGTGGGGGTTTGACGGGTGCGTCGTCACCGATTGGTGGATGCGGGGCGGGAAGTCCCGTGTCTTCAAAAAGATAAAAAACAACCCCTTACGCGTGCGCTCGGGGGTGAACGTGCTCATGCCGGGCGGCGGCTATCTCGGGAAGAAGAAGCAGCACGGCGGGCTCTTGAAGGGGCTCGATAAGAAGGGGCGGCTCACCCTCGGCGAGCTGCAGCGCAACGCGTGCGAAGTTCTGGGCGCGCTATTGAAAAACGGGAAGGGAACAGGCGATGTGGTTTGACGAGGCTGTGTTTTATCAGATCTACCCGCTCGGCTTTTGCGGCGCGGAGCGGGAGAACGACTTCGGGGAGACCCGCCACAGATTTCAAAAGATCGAGGCGGAGATCGGGAAGATCAGGGAGCTCGGCGCGACGGCCGTCCTCTTCAACCCCCTCTTCGAGAGCGAGCGGCACGGGTATGACACGGTGGATTTTTTCCGCGCCGACCGCCGTCTCGGCGCCAACGAAGAGCTTGCGCACCTCACGGACGCCCTCCACGCGGCGGGCATCAAAGTGGTGTTCGACGGGGTCTTCAACCACGTCGGGCGGGCGTTTCCCCCCTTCCGCGAGGTGCTCGAAAAGAGGGAGGGGACGGACTACCGCTTTTGGTTCAACATCGATTTCCGCGGTAATTCCCGTTATAACGACGGGCTCTCCTACGCCGATTGGGAGGGGCACTCCGAGCTCGTAAAGCTCCGCCTCGAAAATTGCGACCTTCAGAATTATCTCATGGACGCGGTGCGTTTCTGGATCCGCGAATTTCACATCGACGGGCTCCGTCTCGACGTGAGCTACCTCCTTCCGCCGTGGTTCATGGAGCTTTTGCGCCGCACGGTGCGCGCCGAAAAGGAGGACTTCTTCCTCGTGGGGGAGGTCATCCATCTCAACAATTTTACGCAGCACGTCTGCCCCGCGCGGCTCGACTCGATCACCAACTACGAGGGGTTCCGCAGTCTTCTCTCGGCGTTCAATTCGCGCAACCTCTTCGAGATCGAATACTCCCTCTCCCGCCTCTTCGGGAACTTCCCGTGGGCGCTCCTCCGCGGCAAGAATTTGCTGTCTTTTGCCGACAATCACGATGTCGAGCGCGCCGCCACCGCGCTTAAAGAGGAGCGCAACCTCTTCAATTTATACACCGTTCTCTTCACGATGCCGGGGATCCCCTGCGTCTACTACGGCTCGGAGTACGGGATAAAGGGGGATAAGTCGGAGGGGGACTACCGCCTCCGCCCCGCCGCAGAGGAGATCGACCGCACCCGCACCGACCTCTTTGCCCACATCGCCCGTCTCGCCCGTCTCCGCACCTCGAGCCCCGCCCTTGCCTACGGCTCTTACGCGAAGGCGACCCTCCGCAACACCGACTTCTCCTTCGTCCGCGAGGGGGGAGGGGAGAGGCTCATAGTTGCCGTCAACATCGCCGAAAACGGGTGCTCCCTCCGCATAGAGGAGGGGTGCGGCGAGGACGTGTTCACGGGGGAAAAACAGAACTTAACGGACGTTTCCCTCCCGCCCTTCTCCGCGAAGATCTACCGTAAAATCTGACCCCATGTCCCCATTTTCGGGAAAAAGGAGGAAAAATGCCGCGCGTGAAGATCACCGCCGTGCGGAGGACGGAATACCCCGATCTCTCCGCAAAATACGAAAATTTATCGGAGGACGCCTGCACCGTCCGCGAGGGGCAGGTGTTCTTTTCGGAGCACGGCGAAAGACCCGAGGGGCTCTGCGGGAGCGCTTGGGAGAGCATGGAGCCGTTCGTAAAGGAGCTCGCCGCGGGAGGGGGGAACTTTTTCGGCGGCTGGATGAAGGACCCGCGCTCCGCGATGATCTCCTGCAACGACGGGTTCCGTCCCGTGAGCTTCTATCTCGAGGCGGTCGATTGAACGCAGTTCACATTTTTCGTGAAAATTTGTAGGGTTTCCGTTGACAGATACGGCGTTATCGTCTATAATGGCTTCGGAAAGGAGCCGCGCGGCACTCCGCCGCGCGGTTTTTTCGGAAACATCCGGAGGAACATATGGAAGAAAAGTACAGGCCGCTCGCGGCGCAGTTCGAGAAAAAGACTTATACGGACGGAACGCACACCCTGCTCTATCGCGTGCGCATGCCCGATCCTTCTATAGAGAAGGCGCCCGTCGTGCTCTTCCTGCACGGCGCGGGGGAGAGGGGGTGCGACAACGAAAAACAGCTCGACATCGCGATTTTGAACACTTTTTCGCTCTGCGAAGAGATGCAAAGGAGCATCGTCATCGCCCCTCAATGCCCCGAAGGGGAGCGCTGGGCAAACTACTCCCTCTCCGAGGCGGCCTGCCCGGTGGACGAAACGCCCGAGACCTATCTTCTGCGGCTCACGGCGGAGGTCGTCGCCCGATATGCGGCGCTGCCCTGCGCGGATAAAGACCGCGTGTATGTGACGGGGCTCTCGATGGGCGGCTTCGGCACGTGGGACATCCTCGCGCGGCACGGCGGGCTGTTCGCGGCGGGGGTCCCCATCTGCGGCGGGGGCGACCCCGCAAAGGCGGCGCTCCTCGCCGGGATCCCCATCTACGCCTTCCACGGCGCGAAGGACGACGTCGTCCCCCCGATCGGCACCGAGCGGATGGCGCGGGCGATCGAAAAAGAGGGGAAGGGCAAGCTGCACTGCGTGATCTTCGGGGACTCGTGGCACGATGTGTGGGACAGGGCGCTTGCCTACACGGGGAGCGAAACCGACCCCCCTACCCTCAAATGGATGTTTGAACAGAGGAAATAAGGCTTCGCACAAAGGATTGTTCTGCTTCCGCCCCTTGCTGTCCCCTTTGAGGGCGCCGAGAAAGTGCGACCAAGCCTTGCCCCCCTAATACTTTCAACACTTGCCCTCCCCCTGCCTCATGGGGAGGGGTACTTCGTCGCTTTGCTCCTCGTGTCGCCCTTCGATAACATTCATGGCGTGCGGGCGATAGGGAGGGAGCCACCCCAGATCGACAGCCACCCCCCTTGATCCCCCCGCCGAAGGCAGGGGGTTTGTTCTCTGAACGCCTCGACTTACGGTTTTCACCTCCTCCCTCGTTTGAGGGGGGAGGGGCGGCGCCTTTCCTCTTGCCTCCTCCTTCGTTTGAGGGGGGAGGGCGGCGCCTTTCCTCTTGCCTCCCCCCTTATACTTGAGGGGGGAGGGTGGGGGGGTGGAAGGAAAGGACTGAAAGCAAGCGCGTAAAGAAAGAACAAACGGAACCCGTAAGACTTGACAAATCGAAAAAAATTTGTTAAAATCAAACTATGGAAATTTTCGGGAACGAGGAGCTGCACTCCTCCGAAGAGATCAACGTCGAGGAGATCGTCTACTTTGTCCACCGCAAGGGGGACTTCGTCTCCCCGCACAAGCACAATGTGTACGAGATACTCCTGTATAATACAGGGGGGGGTCGTACAGGATTTATGGGCGAGGAGTACGAATACACCGATAAAACCATTCAGGTGATCCCGCCGGGCGTCTACCACTCGGAGATGGCGAACCGCGAAACGGTCACCCTCTGCTGCCTTTTCGCCGT
>CANREU010000048.1 GCA_947629725.1 uncultured Clostridia bacterium | reverse complement strand
ACCTCATGTCCAACGACGAGATGCAGGCGTATATCCAGGAGCACGAGGTACACTGCCCCGTGTGCGGCGGGTTCGACTGGACCCCCATCCGCACCTTCAACCTGATGTTTGAGACGAGCCGCGGCGTCACCGACGAGAGCCAGAACAAAATTTATCTCCGTCCCGAGACGGCGCAGGGGGAATTCGTAAACTTTTTGAACGTTCAGCGCACGACCCGCGCCAAAGTCCCCTTCGGCATCGCGCAGATCGGCAAGGCCTTCCGCAATGAGATCACGCCCGGGAACTTCATCTTCCGCACCATCGAGTTCGAGCAGATGGAGCACCAGTGGTTCTGCAAGGAGGGCACGGACGGGCAGTATTACGCCGAGTTCAAGGAGAAGGCGCTTCAATTTTTGCTCGACTTGGGGTTCAAAAAGGAGCACCTCCGCTTCCACGACCACGACAAGCTCGCCCACTACGCGAAGGCGGCGTGCGATATACAGTATCTGTATCCGATGGGGTGGCAGGAGCTCAACGGCATCCACAACCGCACCGACTACGACCTCTCGCGTCATCAGGAATATTCGGGCAAGAGTTTGCAATATGTCGACCCCGTAAACGGCGAGCGGTATATCCCCTACGTCATCGAATACAGCATCGGCGCCGACAGGCTCATGCTCGCGGTCCTCTCCGAGGCGTATGAAGAGGAGACCCTCGAGGGGGGCGACGTGCGCTCGGTGCTCCACTTCCATCCCGCGATCGCGGCGTATAAGGCGGCGGTGCTTCCCCTCCAGAAGAACCTCGCCGAGCCCGCGAAGGAGCTCTTGAAACAGCTCAAAAAGAAATTCTCCGTCACTTACGACGAGGCGGGCTCGATCGGCAAGCGCTACAGGCGGCAGGACGAAATCGGCACCCCCTACTGCGTGACCATCGATTTCGACACCCTCGAAAACGGCACCGTGACCGTGCGCGACCGCGACAGCATGGGGCAGATCCGCCTACCCATGTCCGAGGTTGCCGACTATCTCGACGAGAAGTGCGCATTTTGATCCGCCCCCGGCACTTTGTGCCGCAAGCTTTCCCCCTCGGGGGGAAGGTGTCCCCAAAGGGGACGGATGAGGGGCAATTTGCAATCTCATGGGCGAACCCTCACCCCTGCCCCTCCCCCTCACGTAGGGGGAGGGCTTTCTTTGACGGGACAGACTTTCTCCGTTGTTTACTCCCATTGTCTTTTGCGTATAACAATGCGGGAGCCGCCCGAGCGCAATGCGCTCGGGCGGCTGTTTTTTGTGGTTTTTCCGAAAACTCGGAGGGTGAGGGCAAACGAAGAAGAGAGGCGCACGCCTCTCTTCTTCGTCATTCCGACGCCGCGCCTTGCGCGGCGGAGTGAATCTCGCTCTTTTTCGCCACCCCTCACCCCACCCTCCCCCCTCAAGTATAAGGGGGGATGCAAGAATATAGACACCCCTGCCCCTCTCCCGCGATGACTGTCTGCGCGAACTTGTTCTCGTGAGGCAAGAATACGGACACCCCTGCCCCCTCCATAGGAGGGGGTGTCCCGTAGGGACGGGGGTGGGCACAGCGGACTTCGTACCTCGGGATCCTTCGGCGCGGCGGCTACTTCGTCGCTCTGCTCCTCGTGCCGCCCTTCGATAGAGATCACAGCGTGCGGGCGGGGCAGGATGACGCGAAAAAAGGAGGGCACCGAGGAGTGAAAAGTCCGACATAGAATGGGGTGCGCCGCGGCAGAGCCGCGGCGCACCCCATTCTGCATTGTACTCCTGATACGCTTTTTTATTTCACGCCCCAGCGGGAGAGGAGGTCGTCCGACTTCACGAGCTCCGCGCCATAGGTATCTTTCAGATACTTGATGCCGTACTCGTAGTCCTCCTTCGTGAAGCTGTCCATCGTGTCGATGGCGGCGATGACCTTATAGCCGAGCTGGTAGGCGTCCGCCGCGGTGTGGCGCACGCACATGTGGGCGTGCAGCCCCGTGACGACCACCGTGTCCACCCCGAGCTCCTTCAATAAAAGGTCGAGATCGGTGTGGAAAAAGCCCGAGTATCTGCGCTTGGGCACGACGTAGTCCTTCCCGCAGAGCCCGAGTTCGGGGATGACTTCCGCCCCCTTCGTGCCCGCGATGGCGTGGTCCCCCCAAAGTTCGAGCTCGTGGTCGATCCCCTTCAGGTGGGCGTCGTTGCAGAAGATGACGGGCACGCCCGCCTTCCTCGCGCCCGCGAGGAGTTCCGCCGTTTTGGGGACGATGGCGAGCCCCCTGTCGCACTTCAATGCCCCCGTCACGAAGTCGTTGAGCATATCCACGACGAGGACCGCGGTCTTTCCGTTTTTCATGTTGTTTCACCTCCGTATTTGCCCCCCATTTTACGCCGCCGCGCGGCAAATGTCAAGCAAATGAACGGAATTATTCTGCGGCGGAGGGCATGGCGTAGAGATCGAACTCCCCGTCGAGATCGAAGGGGGCGCCGTCTTCGAACGCCGCAAGTTTGGAGACGGAGACTTCATACGCCGTCATGGTGACGATCTCGGTCTCCGAGAATTTTTTCTGATATTCGCGGCTCTGGATGCGCCCCGAGAGGGCGACCCTGTCCCCCACCTTGAGCCCCTGCACAAAGCGGGCGTTCCTCCCCCATGCGATGCAGGGGATGTAGTCCGACTTGTTGTAGGCGCGGTTGACGGCGAGAAGAAGATCGGCGATCTCGCGGTTGAAGGGGGTCGTGCGGTAGACGGGCGGCTTGCAGAGATACCCCGAGAGTACGATGGAATTGGGGTTCCGCGTGGGGGCGGAATCGACGATCTCCCGCACGAACACCGTGAGCATGAGGCGGGAGCGCCCGCCCTCGAGTTTGTTGTAGCTGCGGAACTGCCCGAGCGCGCACACCGTGCTGCCGACCTTGAGGTCGTGCCCGCGGATGAGCCGCTCCGAGATGGTGACGGGCAGAATATCCGCCTGCCCCGAGAGCCGCATGACCTTCACGAAGAGCTCGTAAAACCCCTCGCCGTACACCTCGTGGGAGAAGGTCGCTTCCGAGACGATCTCTCCCATGAGATACACCCTGTTGTTGCGTTCCGAACTGTAATCCATAGGTACCTCCTGTATTTCCGCTCTGATTTTGGGGGGACGGGGTGCGATTTTCGCTACGAAGCGTTCGCCGGATATTGCCGCCCCGTGTGGTCGATCTCATAGTTTTCGCGGTAGATGAGTTCGCCGACGGGCACGAACTCAAAGCCCTTCGCGCGGAGCGCGTCGATGACGGCGGGCAGGGCATCCGCGGTGTGCAGCCCGTTGTTGTGCATGAGGATGATGGAGCCGCTTTTCACCTTCCCCGTGACGCGGGAGACGATGTCCGAGGCGGAGAGGTCCTTCCAGTCGAGGGAGTCCACGTCCCATTGGATGGGGTAGACGCCGAGGGCGTTGCAGGTATCGATGAGGAGATCGTCGTAGTCGCCGTAGGGCGGGCGGAAGAGCTCCACGCTCTTTTTTACGATCTTCCCGATCGCCTCGCGGGAGGTGGAAAGTTCGGAGCGGATCTCCTGCTCGGAGAGGCGGGACATGTAGGAATGGGTGGCACTGTGCGTGCCGATCTCGTGCCCCGCCGCGTCGATCTTTTTGAGATACTCGGGGTACTTTTCCGCCCAGAACTGCACGGTGAAGAAGGTCGCGCGGACCTTCCCCTTTTCGAGCGCCTCGAGGATCCTGTCGGTATACTCCACCCCCCACGCGCAATCGAAGGAGACGGCGATCTTGTTGTCGTCCCGCCCCACGCTGTAGATGGGGAGGGACCGCCGCCCGCTCCAATAGACCTCCTCCGCGCCCGCCGCATTCGCCGCGAACGCCCCCGCCGTCACGAGCGCAAGGAGCGCAAACGCAACGAGAAGCGGTTTCCACCTGAGCCTCACATGCCCCATCCTTTAACCTTACCTATGATAAAATATTGCGGAGGGAAAATTTTGGGGAGCTCTGCCGAAAAAGGGAAAGTTCGGTCGGAACCCGAATTTTCTCCGCTCTATAAGGTATGAACGAGGGGGAAATTTTAGCACAAAAAGAGGGCTCTACTCTCCGTAGAGTCCGATTTTTCGGCGGTAGAGAGGAGGTTTTCAACAATAGCCCTCTTTTTCGGCAAAGTAGGTTGTATTTTTTCGCCCGTCTCGGTATGCTGTATTTGTACGGGGGAGACCCCGAGGAGGTGACTTATGAGTTTTGAACTGTTTGCGGATTCCGCCGCCAACCTGCCCGACGAGCTCGTGCGGGCGCACGGCGTGCGCGTCATTCCCTATTCCTGCACCGTCGACGGCGTGCCCGTGCCCGCTTACGATCCCGCCGTGCCCTTCCGCGTCCTCGCGAAGAAGTTCTACGAAAAACTGCGCGGCGGCGCCGACATAAAGACTTCCCTCATCAATGCGGCGGACTTCGAGACGGCGCTCACTCCCGCCCTCGAGGAGGGGAAGGACGTCTTCCTCATCACCATGTCGGCGGGGATCAGCGGCACCAACGCACAGGCGCGGATCGCCGCGGAGGCGCTCCGTAAAAAATATCCCGAAAGAAAGATCGCGGTCGAGGACAGCGCCAATGCCTCCCTCGGCGAGGGACTGCTCGTCCTCCGCGTCGCGCAGCTTAAAGAGATGGGCGAGAGCCTCGAAAGCTGCCGCGAATGGCTGGAGCGGAACCGCTACAAACTCAACAGCCGCGTGACGGTGGACGATCTCTCCTTCTTGCACAAGAGCGGGCGGGTCTCGGGGGTCGTCGCCCTCGCGGGGCGGCTCCTCGGCATCAAACCCCTCCTCCGCGCCAACGGCACGGACCCCGCGAAGCTCGTCGTCTGCGGAAAGACGAAGGGGCGCAAAAAGGCGATCTCCGAACTTCTCTCCGCCTTCGACGAGACGGTCGTCGACCCGCAGAACCAGACGGCCGCCATTGCCCACGCCGATTGCGAGGAGGACGCGCTCGCTCTCAAGGCCGCCCTCGAGGAGCGGGGCGTGCGGGAGATCGTCGTGGAATATTACGACCTCTGCACGAGCAGCCATGTCGGCCCCGGGACCCTCGCCCTCTTCTTCATGGGCAAGGACCGCCGCGGACCGCAGCCCGACGCCGCGGACCGCGCCCCCGCCCTCACGCGCAAAAAGCTGCCCGCGAACACCTGACAAAAAACCGCCGATCGCCTCGGCGGTTTTCTTTTTGCACTGTTTGTTCGCTTTAGGGGGACAAAAAGGAAGTCCACCCCCCACCCTACCCTCCCCCCTCAAGTATAAGGGGGGAGGCAAGAGGTAGGGCGGCACCCTGCCCTCTCAAGCGGGGGGGAGGTGAAAAACCGTAAGTCGGGCAGGGGGGTGGCGATCGAAAGCGGGGGGGGCGAACCCTCACCCCTACCCCTCCCCCTCACGTAGGGGGAGGGCACGCTCGGGATGACGCGGTGGGGAGGGCAGGGGAAAATCATGCTTTTTTCGACCCCATTCCCCTCTTTTTCTTTTCGGGCTTGCCGAACGGGTCCTTCCGCGTGACGGAGGTGAAGGTGAACAGCACGACCTCCTTCGCCCCTGCCCGCAGGAGGGGCCGCGCGAGGGCTGCGGCGGTCGCGCCCGTGGTCATCGCGTCGTCCACGATCGCCACACACTTGCCCTTCACGGCGGCGCGGTCCTTCACGCGGAAACAGCCCGCGAGATTTTCCGCCCTGTCCTTTCTGCCGAGGGACTTCTGCGAAGGGGTCTCCTTCGTCTTTTCGGCGGCGTCGCAAAAGGCGATCCCCGTTCTCGCCGCGAGCGCCTCGGCGTATTTCAGCGATTGGTTGTACCCCCGCTTCTTCTCGGCGGAGGGGGTCATGGGGACGGGCACGAGGAGCTCCGTCTCGGGGAACTCCCGCAAAAATACGGGCGCGGAGAGCTCGGCGAGCGCCTCTTTCAGATACGGCTTCCCCCGTTTGAACCGCACGACGAGCCCCGCCGCCTCCCCGTCGTGTTCGCAGACGGAGCGCGCCTTCGCGACCCCCGGCGGCTCTTCCTTGCATTCGAGGCAGACCCCCTCCTCCCGTACCTCTCTCCCGCAGAGGGGGCACACCTTTTTGTGGAAGGGGAGCTCTTTACGGCACTTTTCGCACACCCGCTCCCCCGCGAACACCTCCCTGCCGCACACGTCGCAGGTGAAGTTTTCGCGCGCTTCGCGGACCCATTCGCGCAGTTTCATCCCGTTCTCCGTGAAAAAGCGGCGGGGTCATCCCGCCGCGCGTTTTCAGAAATCGTCGTCGCCGCCTTCTTCGTCGTCCTCGTCGTCCCCCTCGGCGGCAAGACGGTAGATCTCGTCGCCCGTGACGTACTCCATGTCCTCTTCCTCTTCTTCGCCGTGGTACTCCTCGTCCTCTTCTTCCTCCTCCGGCTCGTCGAACTCCTCGCCGAAGTCCTCGCCGAGTTGCTCCATCTCTTGGTCGAGCTCGGCGTCGGCGTCGTCGTCGAGGTAGTTGCGCCACTCGTCGTCATCCTCTTCGGGATCGGGCTCTTCCTCCTCGTACTCCGCCTTTTTACGGCACTCCTCGCACATCTTTTCCCCTGCGCGCATCATGTTCTCGCCGCACACGGGGCAGAGCTCGGTGGGAAGATCCTCCTCCGCCTCCTCGATCTCGTCGGCATCCGTCGGGAGCCCCTTCAGTTCTTTGAGGCAAATATCGCAATATTGCTGCTTTTCCGCGTCGATGTAGTTGAGCTCGCACCGCGGGCATTTGATATATCGGACCATCGTTCTTCCTCCCCCGCCGGCGGGGCAAGATCTACCCCCGCTATCGGCTAATAAATTATATTAGGATTTATTTTATTTGTAAACTGTTTTTTTATGTGTTTACGGAAAAATTCGGCGTTTCGGAGAAAAATTTTTAAGATCCGCGCGGCAGGACGTTTTTTCGCGCCCGACGGGCGGAAATGCGGCGGAGACAGCCTCCCACCCCCCTACCCCCCTCCCGCGGAGGGGGCAGGCCTTCCGCGCACCGCGCTTTCGGCGTCCCATTGAAAAGGGGCGCACAAAAATGCGCCGCGCGGCTTTTGCCGCGCGGCGCGCTTTGATCGTTTTGTTCCGCTTTGCCGAAAATCGCTGTTGCGTTATTCCGTCTTGTCGGGGTCGGAGGGCGCTTCGGGTTCCGTTTCGGCGGGCGTCTCAACGGGCGCCTCTTCCTCTGCGGGCGTTTCGCTCTCTTCGGCGGGAGCTTCGGGAGCTTCATCCGCGGGCGTCTCCACGGGCTCTTCCGCCGCGGGAGCTTCGGGCTCCGCGCTCTCCTCTGCGGGGGCAACGGGTTCTGCCGTCTCCGCCTGCGTATACACATCCAAAGTCTTGTCGTCGTCGGTGTTGACGTCCATGAGCGGCTCTTTGGGCTCTTTCTCCTTGCTGCTGCGCTTCTTGAGGTAGAACCAGATGCCTACGCCGGCGCCTGCCGCCGCGAGCACCGCCGCGATGACGATGAGCGCGATCGCCCATCCGGGCAAGCTCTCTTTCTCCTCCGCGGGAGCGGTGTACGATTTGAGCCCCGTCGTGCTCCAATATTCGCCCCAGCTCTCCTTGTCCTCTTTCGACCATTTGCCGAGTTTGGTGACGAACGCGCTGTAGGTGCGGTAGCTCGTTTCGCCGTCCTTATAGTCGGCCTCCTCAAAGAGCTTGTCGTCCGTGGGATCGCCCTTCCCCTCCGCAAAGCTGTGGAAACGGTTCTGGTCGTCCTCGGTGTAGAGGTAGTCCGCTTTCTTGCCGGCGTCCGTTGCCGCCTTGATATTCTCGTCGAACTGCCCGGTCTCCCCCGTGTAGAAGTAGTAGCGGAGGGCGTCTGCAAGGTCGCCGTGGTCGGCATCGAGCTTGGCAAACAGCCCCTTCTCCGCGTCGCTGTCCATGATGGAATTGTATTTCTCGTTTACGGCCTCGAGCTGCTCGTTGTCGAGAGGCTTGCCCGTCCCGTCGAGGAGGGAGACCGTCGAGATATAGTTGTAGGTGTTCGACCCGTAGGCGCGGGAATCCGCAAAGTAGAGCCTGCCGTCTACGACCTCGAAGTTATACCACCCCGTCGCGTGGGTGACGTCGAGGATCTGCACGGGCTGCCACGGCTTGTTGTTCTCGTCGCCGAAGGGGAGTGACGGGGGATCGTAGTTCCGCCCGCTCCCGTTGTAGACGGCGCGGTACACATTGCCGCCCGAGGTGTAGTACACATAGTCGTAGGTCTCGCCGTCCTCGCGGGAGACAAGGGTCGCGGAGGAGACGTCGTAGGCGACGATCGTCCCCGTTTGGTTGCCGCTCTCCTCGACCGTGCCCTTCGCGCTGTTCTCGATCTCGCCGCTGCCGTCTTTGCGGACATCCGCGCGGTAGATCTGATTGTTCGCGACATAGAGATAGTGGTGCTGGAAATCGTCCCCCTCGCCGTCGTGATAGAAGATGGCGGAGGAGGAAGCCTTCGAGGCGTGCGTGGAGTTGGCGACGACGGTGAGGCTGCCCGCTTCCGCGCCCTTCACGGAGTTGCCCGAGACGCTGTCCCACTCACCTTCGAGAAGGGAGGCATCGAGATAGTAGAGGCTCGAGCGGGTGCCCTCCGTGCGGGTGAAGTAGATCCCGCCGTTCGCATAGGACTGAAGGGCGTAGGTGTAGCCCGTCTTGGTGAGGGAGGGCGTCTCCGCATCGTGGTTGAACTGGGTGACCGAAGCCTCCTGAAGTTCGCCGATGCCGTCGAGCACGATCTCCCCCAAATTGAGGTAGGGCTCTTCGCCGTCGTGTTCTTTCAGATAATCTGCGTCGTACTCGTATTCGTAGGGCGCCTCTTTTGCGTCGGCGCGCACGCGGTAGATCTGATTGTAGTCGGGAATGCTGATGGGAGCCTCGGTGTCGATGTCCTTCGTCACCCCCATCGTGTAGTAGAAGTAGGGGTCTTCCTTATCGTTGCTGTTGAGTGCATATCCCGTCACGCTCTTCGCGAGCACGGTGTCCTCTTTTGCCGCGATGTCGTAGGAGTGGAGGTTGTTCGACTCCTCGTAGAGGATATACACCTTCTCGTCCGCCTTGACGAAGCGGTAGACCGTCGCACTGTCGGAGACCTGCAGGTGCTTCTGCACGTCCGATCCGTCGAGCTTCGCGCTCTTGAAGTCGAGATAGCCCGTCTCGATGACGCCCGAAGTGTTGCGGGTGTTGTTGGGGGTCGCATAATACACGCGGTCGCCGTAGATAAAGGTGCCTCCCGTGTAGTCACCCGAGACGATGAGGGAGGGGACGACCGTCTCCGCCGCACCGCCGTTGCCCGCGGCGATCTCCTCCTCCTTGATGCGCATGAGCGCACCCTTTACGGGGGAACCGTAGGTGTTGTTCGACTCGGGGCTCTCCACGCCGTTGACGAAGTAGACGTAGTCCCCCTTCTTCACGACGAACCCGCCGTTGGAGACGACCTCCGCTCCCGCCTCGGGCATATCCGCAAGGGGAGTGAAGGAGGAGCCGCAAGCGGCGAGGGACAGCGCCCCCGCGGAGAGCGCCGCGCCGAGCGTGATTGCTATGATTTTTTTCACCGTTTTACGCATATCGTACACCTGACCGTATTTCGGAAATTTCTCGTTCTAACGATACAGCCTTTATTATATACTAAATTAAGGTTTTTCGCAATCAAAAACTCGTGAAAATTGTACTTTTCTCGGAATTTTTTATGCGTATGGAGGTGTTCTTTGGAGAAATTCGGGATTTTTGAACTGCTCGACGCGCTTTCCGCCGCCATGCCCGCGGAAAAAGACGCGCCCGTCTCCGCAAAAAGGGAGGAGGCCGCCCCCGGAAAGAGGCCCGACGCGGGCGAAAGCGCCTTCCTTCCCCCTACCTATGCCGCCCCCGAAAACAAAGAGCCGGCGAAGGGCGCGGAGAGTTTCCCGCCCCGCGAGAAGGGGAACGCCGCCTCCGCCCTCCTCGAGCGGCACGAGACCATGAGCCGCCGCATCGACAAAAACAAGTAGCGCGCCGCCCTCTCGGGCCGCCGCCGGCGTGCCTTGCGC
>CANREU010000047.1 GCA_947629725.1 uncultured Clostridia bacterium | reverse complement strand
CCGATTTTTTTGTGCGCCGTCCGCCCGCATAGCGGGCGGCCCTCCTTCATAGAATAGGGCATGAGATCCCGTCCCGCAAAATTTCTGTATGCGCACCGCGTGCTCTTCGGGGCGGCGGCGCTCGCCCTCGCCGTCTTCTCCGCCTTTCTCGTCTGCTTTTTCGCCCTCTCCCAAACCGCTTCGAGCCTGCGACTCACCGTCGTCATCGACGCGGGCCACGGGGGCGTGGATGGGGGAGTTACGGGGGTGACGACGGGGGTGAAGGAGAGCGACGTCAACCTCGCCTATGCCCGTGCCCTGCAGGAGGCGTTTGAGGACGCGGGCTTCCGCGTGGTGCAGACCCGACCCACCGAGGCGGGGCTCTACGGGGTGGCGACGGCGGGCTACAAGAAGCGGGATATGCTGAAGAGAGGGGAGATCATCAATAAAAGCGCGCCCGTTCTCATGATCTCCGTCCACCAGAACTACTTTTCGCAGCGGGCGAGGAGGGGAGCGCAGGTGTTTTTCCGCGAGAGTTCGGAGACTTCCCGCGCGCTCGCCCGCGCCGTGCAGACCTCCCTCAACGGGATGCCCGAGTGCGTGAAGAGGACGGAGGCGCTCGCGGGAGACTACTATGTCCTCAATTGCAGCGACTATCCCTCCGTCATCGTGGAGTGCGGGTTTCTCTCCAACGAGGAGGACGAAAAGCTCCTCCTCGACGCAAACTACCGCGAAAAACTCGTTTCCGCCGTGCTCGCGGGGGCGCTCTCCTACCTCTCCGACCCCGCTGCGGGATGAATTTTTCGACATGTTTGCCGATTTGTTGACATTTCCTTTTGCGCGCGCTATAATGTTCGCGTTATGGGTGAATATTGTCACAGGAGGGAGTACGCCCTCCGCTATTCCGATTTCGATTTCAAGGACGAGCTCCGTCTCTCCTCCCTCCTTGCCCTCGTGCAGGAGGCGGCATGCACGAGCGCCGACGAGCTCGGCTTCGGCTACGACGCTTTAAAGCCGCGCAACTTCGGGTTTATCACCGTGCAGACCTACTGCAAACTGCTCGCGCCCGTCCCCCTCGAGGACACGCTCACGGTGGAGACCTGGCCTCTCCCGCCGCGGCACGTCATCTTCGAGCGTGACTACCGCGTTCTGAACGGGAAGGGGGAGGAAGCGGCCCTCCTCGCCTCCCGCTGGTGCCTTGTTGACCTCAAGACCTTTTCCCTTCTCACCCCCGAGCGGCTTGCGGAAGTGCACGCCCGCTGCCCTTACCGCAACGAGAAGACGGTGGAGCCCCCGTCGTGGAAGATCCCCAAACTCGGCGTGGAAGGGACGGAGGCTCTCCGCATGAAGGTGTATAACACCCGCTGCGACCACTACCTCCACGCCAACAACACCTACTATGCCGACTTCTTCCTCGACTGTTTCACGATGGAAGAGCTCTCCCGCCTGAAGATCGCGGCGTTCCAGATCTCCTACGTCAAGCAGGCGAAGGAGGGGGCGGAGCTCCTCATCCTCCGCAAGGATCTTGAGGACGGCGTCCTCCTCGAGGCGCACGAGGGAGAAGATCTCATCGCGCAGTTCCGCCTCTACACGGAGGCGCGGGCATGAAGCGGGCGGCCGTGAAGTATGTGACCGTGATGAAGAGGCTCCTCGTCGCCTTCGACGCGGTGGGGATCCCCGCCTTCATGGTCCTCCTCATCTTCGCCTTCCAGCTCCATCCCTATTACGCGATCGGCGCGGCGGCGGTGGGGGTGAGCCTCCTCGCCGTCTACGGGGCGTATGCGATGCAGATCTCGATGGGGGTCGTCCTCGAGGCGGAGGTCACCTCCAAAGTCATCCACCTCAGGACCAAGCGCAAGACGTTCACCTACGACGCGCAGCGGGGTTGCGTCGCGATGAAGCGCTATAAAAACCGCTATGTGGGGACCTTCCGCACGCAGGACTCGGAGGACAGGTTCACCTTCTACCGCTACGCCCCCTTCACGGGCTACAAGGAAGAGGTGTTCACCGAGGAGGAGATCCGCGCGATCTACCCCGCTTTCGGGAGAGAAGAGTGATATTCCGTTATTCACGAATTTTGTTATAATATTGCATAGAAAATAAATTATAAAATAAATATACAAAATCTCTCAAAAATTTTTCAGAAGGAAGGGTGGAAACGCTTGACTTGCCCCCTTTCTTTTTTTATAATAGCTGTGACTTCATAAACAAGGAAAAAGCGACATGGAAAAAAAGATCAAGAAAGTCGTGCTCGCCTACTCGGGCGGGCTGGACACCTCCATCATCATCCCGTGGCTCAAAGAGAACTACGAGGGGTGCGAAGTGATCGCCGTCTCGGGCGACGTGGGGCAGGGCACCGAGCTCGAAGGGCTCGAGGAAAAGGCAAAGAAGACGGGGGCGAGCAAGCTCTACGTCCTCGACCTCAAAAAGGATTTCGTCGAGAACTACATCTTCCCGACGATGCAGGCGGGCGCCGTCTATGAGGAGAAATACCTCCTCGGGACCTCTTTCGCGCGGCCCTGTATCGCAAAGGCGCTCGTGGAGATCGCGAAGAAGGAGAAGGCGGACGCCATCTGCCACGGCTGCACGGGCAAGGGGAACGATCAGGTGCGGTTTGAACTCGCCATCAAGGCGTTCGCGCCCGAGATGAAGATCATCGCCCCGTGGCGCATCTGGGACATCAAGAGCCGCGACGAGGAGATCGACTACGCCGAGGCGCACCATATCCCTCTTAAAATCAACCGCGAGACCAACTATTCCAAAGATAAGAACCTGTGGCACCTCTCCCACGAGGGGCTCGATTTGGAGCACCCCGAGAACGAGCCGCAGTATGAAAAGGAGGGCTTCTTGGAGCTCGGCGTCTCTCCTCTCCAAGCGCCCGATAAGCCCGAATATGTCTCGATCTCCTTTGAAAAGGGGATCCCGACCGCCGTCAACGGCAAGAAAATGGGGGCGGTGGAGATCGTCGAGACCCTCAACGCGATCGGCGGCAGGAACGGCGTGGGGCTCGCGGACCTCGTCGAGAACAGGCTGGTCGGCATGAAGTCGCGCGGGGTGTATGAGACCCCCGGCGGCGCCATCCTCTACGAGGCGCACAGGCTCCTCGAGACCATCACCCTCGACAAGGCGACCCAGCACTACAAGCAGCTCGTCGCCGTAAAATTCGGCGAGATGGTGTACGACGGGCAGTGGTTCACCCCCTTGCGCGAGGCGCTCTCCGCGTTTGTAGAGAAGACGCAGGAGACGGTGACGGGGGAGGTGAAGCTGCGCATCTACAAGGGCAATATGACGAGCGCGGGCATTTCCTCGCCCTATTCCCTCTACAGCGAGAGCATCGCCACCTTCGACGACGACGGCGGCGCCTATTCCCAAAAGGATTCGGAGGGCTTCATCAACCTCTTCGGGCTGCCGATCAAGGTGAAAGCGCTCCTCGACAAGAACAGAAAATGATCAAGGCATTCATCGACGGGGAAGCGGGCACGACGGGTTTGCAGATCTACGGACGGCTTGAAAAGCGGGACGATGTTTCGATCGTCTCGCTTTCCGAACGTTTTCGGAAGGACCCCGCGGCAAGGAAGGAGGCGATGAACGCCTCCGACGTCGTGTTTTTGTGTCTGCCCGACGACGCCGCGCGGGAAGCGGTCGGCTTCGTCGAGAACCCCGAAACGGTCGTCATCGACGCCTCTACCGCCCACAGGACGGCGGAGGGGTGGGCATACGGCTTTCCCGAACTCTCCGAAGAGCACCGCGCGAAGATCCGCTCCTCCAAGCGGATCGCCAACCCCGGGTGCTACGCGAGCGGGTTTTTATCCATCGTCTATCCCCTCGTGAAGGGGGGCTGGGTCTCGCCCGACTATCCCTTCGTCTGCCACGCCGTGAGCGGCTACTCGGGGGCGGGCAAGAAGGGGATCGCCGCCTATGAGGCGGAGGGGAGGGACCCGCTCCTTTTGGCGCCCCGCCTCTACGGGCTCACCCTTTCCCACAAACATCTGCCCGAGATGACGAAGGTCGCGGGGCTTTCCCACCCTCCGATCTTCGATCCCTATATCTGCGACTACTACGCAGGAATGGCCGTCTCCGTGCCCGTTTTTGCCCGTCTCATAACAAAGAAAGGCACAATAAACGACGTTTTTGCCTATTTTGCAGAGTACTATGCGAGACATAGGTTTGTCTCCGTGACCCAAAATTCGGAGGACGGATACCTCTCCGCCGCAAAGCTCGTCGGGACGAACCGTTTGGAAATTTTCGTCGGCGGGAACGGGGAGCAGATCCAGCTCACGGCGCGGCTCGACAATCTCGGGAAGGGGGCGTCGGGCGCGGCGGTGCAGAACATGAACCTTGCTCTCGGGCTCGATGAGGGGCTCGGGCTCGAAAGCGTGTGAAGAATTCGATAGAATCGCGCTCCTGCGCTTGACGGGGGCCCTTTCCTGTGTTATAATAGTAAAGATAGAGATTTACGGTTATGATCAAAAAAATTTCGGGCGGCGTGTGCGCGCCCAAAGGATTCCGCGCGGGGGGCGTGCACTGCGGGATCCGCAAAAACAGAGTGAAAAAGGACCTTGCGCTCATCCTCGCCGATGTGCGCTGCGCAGCTGCGGGTGTCTACACGACCAACCTCGTGAAGGGCGCGCCCGTGCTCGTAACGAAGGAACACCTTTCGGACGGCTACGCCCGTGCCGCGATCGTAAACAGCGGGAACGCCAACACCTGCAACGCGGACGGACGGGAGATCGCGGAGGGCATGTGCGCCCTCGTCGAGCGGCACACGGGGGTCCCCGCGGGCGATGTGATCGTCGCCTCCACGGGGGTCATCGGGCAAAAACTCTCCCTTGAGCCCGTCGCGGGCGGGATGGAGGCGCTCGTCTCCTCTCTTTCGGCGGACGGCGCGGGGAGCTCTGCCGCGGCGGAGGCGATCATGACGACAGACACCGTGAAAAAAGAGGTCGCCTATTCCTTCACGGCGGGGGGGAAGGAGTGCCGCGTGGGCGCGATCGCGAAGGGGGTCGGCATGATCTGCCCCAACATGGCGACCATGCTGTGCTTTGTGACGACCGACCTTGCGATCTCCCCCGAAATGCTCAAAAAAGCGCTCTCGGAGGACGTAAAGACCTCCTTCAACATGCTCTCGGTGGACAGAGACACCTCCACGAACGACACGCTGTGCGTGATGGCGAGCGGGCTCGCGGGCAACCCCGAGATCGTCTCGGCGGATGAGGACTTCCGCGCCTTCCGCCGCGCCCTCCATAAGGTGACGGCGGCGCTCTGCCGCATGCTCGCGCGGGACGGCGAGGGGGCGACCAAGCTCATCGAGTGCCGTGTGCGCGGGGCGAAGACGAAAAAGGACGCCCGCCTTGCCGCAAAATCGGTGGTCTGTTCCGACCTTCTGAAGGCGGCGATGTTCGGGCAGGACGCGAACTGGGGGAGAGTGTTGTGCGCGCTCGGGTATTCGGGCGCCGACCTCGACGTCTCGCAGATCGACGTCGCCTTCCGCACGAAGAAGGGGTATCTCCCCGTCTGCAAGGGGGGCGCGGGGCTTCCCTTCGACGAAGACTACGCGAAGAAGGTGCTCTCGGCGGACGAGATCGGGATAGAGGTCGGGCTCGGAGACGGAAGACAGCGGGCGACCGCATGGGGGTGCGACCTCACCTATGACTACGTAAAGATCAACGGAGATTACAGAACGTGATGGACAAGCAGAGCCAAGCCGAATTTCTCCTGGAGGCAATGCCCTACATCGAGAAATACCAGAACAAGATCCTCGTCATCAAGTACGGGGGCAACGCGATGCTCGGGGACGAATTCAAGCTCTCCGTGATGCGCGACCTCTCCATCCTCCGCACGGTGGGCATCAAGGTGGTGCTCGTGCACGGGGGCGGGCCCGAGATCTCCCAGACGATGAAGCGCATGGGGATCGAGCCCAAGTTCATCCGCGGGCTGCGCTATACCGACGAAGAGACAGCGGAGGTCGTCCGCATGGTGCTCGCGGGGAAGGTGAACAAGTCCCTCGTCAACATGCTCGACTCCTTCGGCGCGCGGGCGGTGGGGCTGAGCGGGATCGACGCGAACATGCTCCTCTGCGCAAAGGAGAGCGAAGAGCTCGGCTTTGTGGGGAAGATCAGGCGGGCGGACCCGCAGCTCATTCTCGACTGTCTCGATAAGGGGTATTTCCCCGTCGTCTCCTCGGTGGGGTACGACGAAGAGGGCAATATTTACAACGTGAACGCAGACACGGCGGCTTCGGCGCTCGCGGGCGCATTGAAAGCGGAGAGCCTCATCCTCATGACGGACATCAAGGGCCTCATGGCGGACAAGGACGACGAGAACAGCCTCATGAAGAAGGTGTACGTCTCCGACATCCCGAGCCTCATCCGCGACGGCGTGATCTCGGGGGGGATGATTCCCAAAGTCAACTGTTGCAAAGACGCCATCCGCAACGGCGTGAAGCGGGTCTTCATCACCGACGGGCGGGTGAAACATTCCATTTTGCTGGAGCTCCTCTCGGACGAAGGGCTCGGAACGATGTTTGTAAAAGGAGACTGAAAGAAGTCTCCCTTTTTGCGGTTTGGAGAAAAAAATCATGGAACTCGGAGAAATCGTCTCTCTCGACGAAACATACGTCGCGCACACCTATAAGCGCTATCCCATTGCCTTCACGGGCGGGAAGGGGGCGACCCTCTTCGGCGCCGACGGGAAGGAGTATATCGACTTCGGCGCGGGGATCGCGGTGAACACCTTCGGCGCAAACGACGAAGAGTGGAAGAACGCCGTAAAGGCCCAGCTCGACAAGATCCAGCATGTGAGCAACTACTACTATTCGGAGCCGACCGTCCGCCTCGCGCAGCTCCTCTGCGGGCGCACGGGGGCGAAGAAGGTGTTCTTCGGAAATTCGGGCGCCGAGGCGAACGAGTGCGCCTTCAAGGCGGCGCGCAAGTATTCGTACGAAAAATACGGCGAAGGGCGCAACCGCATCGTCTCCCTAAAGGAGAGCTTCCACGGGAGGACCCTGTTCACCCTCACGGCGACGGGACAGGACGGATTCCATAAGTACTTCGGCCCGTTCGCGGACGGCGTGGACTATGCCGCCCCCGACCTCGCGGACGTGAAGCGGGTGTGCGGGAAGACGGCTTGTGCCGTCGTCATCGAGTGCGTGCAGGGGGAGAGCGGGGTGAACGCCCTCGATAAATCCTTTGTGCGCGCCCTCGCCGGCTGGTGCGCGGAGGAGGACGTTCTCCTTATCTGCGACGAAGTGCAGTGCGGCAACGGGCGGACGGGGAAGCTCTACGCCTATGAGCACTACGGCATCTCGCCCGACCTTGTCACGACCGCGAAGGGGCTCGCGGGCGGGCTCCCGATCGGCGCCTGCCTCTTCTTTGAAAAGACCGAAAACGCCCTCACCTACGGCGACCACGGCTCCACCTTCGGGGGAAATCCGCTCGCCTGTGCGGCGGGAGTGAACGTCCTCACCCGCTTAAACGAGGAGTTCTTGCTCGAAGTGCGGGGGAAGAGCGAATACCTGCGCGCCAAACTCAAAAAGATCGACGGCGTGAAGGAAGTGACGGGGCTCGGATTTATGATCGGGCTCAAAGTGGAGGGCGACCCGAAGGAGGTCGCCGCGCGGTGCCTCGGAAAGGGGCTGCTCGTCCTCACCGCGCACGACAAAGTGAGACTGCTGCCGCCGCTCGTCATCAAAAAAGATGAGATGGACGAGGGGCTTGCGATCATCAGGGAGGTATTGCAATGAAACACTTATTGAAGCTCGCGGACCTTTCGAGAGAGGAGATCCTCTCCGTACTGAACCTTGCCGACCAGCTCAAATACGAGCGGGCGAAGGGGGTCGACCAGAGCGGCTATCTCAAGGGGAAGAAGCTCGGCATGATCTTCACGAAGTCCTCGACGCGCACCCGCGTCTCCTTCGAGGTGGGGATGTACGAGCTCGGCGGCTACGCCCTCTTCCTCTCCGACCGCGACTTGCAGATCGGGCGCGGCGAGCCCGTGGAGGACACGGCGCGCGTCCTTTCCCGCATGCTCGACGGCATCATGATCCGCACCTTCGCCCAAAAAGAGGTGGAGGACCTCGCGAAATACGGCTCTATCCCCGTCATCAACGGGCTCACCGACTACTGCCATCCCTGCCAGGTGCTCGCCGACCTCATGACCATCCGCGAGTATAAGGGGACGTTCAAGGGGCTCAAGCTCTGCTTCATCGGCGACGGCAACAACATGGCGAACTCCCTCATGGTGGGCGCCGTGAAGACGGGCATGAAGTTCTCCATCGCCTGCCCGAAGGGGTACGAGCCCGACGCGGCTCTCACCGCATGGGCGAAAAAGGAGGGGGACTTCTTCATGACGGAGGACCCCGCGGAGGCCGCGAAGGACGCGGACGCCGTCTACACCGACGTTTGGGCGTCGATGGGGCAGGAGGGGGAAAAGGCGAAGCGCGAGAAGGCGTTCAAGGGCTTCTGCGTGAACAAAGAGGTGATGGCGGCGGCAAAGAAGGACGCCGTCGTCCTGCACTGCCTCCCCGCCCACCGCGGCGAGGAGATAGAGGCGGACGTCTTCGAGGCGCACGCAAAGGAAATTTTCGACGAGGCGGAAAACAGGCTGCACGCGCAAAAGGCGGTGCTCTGCAAACTTCTGAAGTAAACGACCGAAGAGGGCAACATGGATAAAAAGGTTTACGTCACCCTGCAAAACGGAAAAGTGTTCGAGGGGTACTCTTTCGGCGCGGAGAAGGAAGCCGTCGGCGAGCTCGTGTTCACAACGGGCATGACGGGCTACCTCGAGACGCTCACCGACCCGAGCTACTACGGGCAGATCGTCACGCAGACCTTTCCGCTCATCGGCAACTACGGCGTGATCCCCGCCGACTTCGAGAGCGCGAAGAGCTATGTGACGGGCTACATCGTGCGCGAAAGGTGCGAAAGACCCTCCAATTTCCGCTCGGAGGGGACGCTCGGGGCGTTTTTGAAGGAACAGAATATCCCCGCCGTCTATGGCGTGGATACCCGCGAACTCACCAAGACGGTGCGCGAGGCGGGCGTGATGAACGCCGCGATCACCTTCAAGCCCTTCACCGACTTTGCAAGGCTTGCCGCATACCGCGTGAAGGACGCCGTTGCCTCCGTCACCTCCCGCAAGACGGAGGAATACGGGAACGGGGGACTGCACGTCGTTTTGTATGACTTCGGCGCAAAGAGGAACATCGGGCGGGAGCTTGTTGCGCGCGGGTGCAGGGTGACCATCGTGCCCGCGGACTATCCCGCCGAAAAGGTCCTCGCAATGCGCCCCGACGGCGTAATGCTCGCGAACGGCCCCGGCGACCCCGCGGAGAACACGGAGGTCATTAAGAACATCGCGAAGCTCGCGGGCAAGCTCCCCATCCTCGGCATCTGCCTCGGGCACCAGCTCTTCGCCCTCGCGATGGGCGGGCAGACCCGTAAAATGAAATACGGACACCGCGGCGCGAACCAGCCCGTGAAGGAACTCTCGGGCGGAAGGGTGTTCATCACCTCCCAGAACCACGGCTACGAGGTCGTGGCGGACTCGGTGAAGTGCGGCTCCCTCTCCTATATCAACGTGAACGACGGCACCTGCGAGGGGATGGACTACCCCGAACTCAACGCCTCCACCGTGCAATTCCACCCCGAGGCGTGCGGCGGCCCGCACGACGCGGGTTTCCTCTTCGAGACCTTCATCGCACGCATGAAAAAGGAGGCGCGCCATGCCTAAGAGAAGCGACATTAAAAAAGTGCTCGTGATCGGCTCGGGACCCATCGTCATCGGGCAGGCGGCGGAATTCGACTATGCGGGCGCGCAGGCGTGCCGCGTCCTGAAAGACGCGGGCGTGAACGTCGTCCTCTGCAATTCCAACCCCGCGACCATCATGACGGATAAGATGCTCGCGGACGAAATTTATCTCGAACCTCTCACCGAGGACTCCTTAAAGCGCATCATCATCAAAGAGCGGCCCGATTCTTTGCTCGCCTCTCTCGGCGGGCAGACGGGGCTTACGATGGGGTGCAAGCTCGCCAAGAGCGGATTTTTGGACGAGTGGGGGGTAAAACTCATCGGTACCAAGCTCGACGCCATCGACCGCGC
>CANREU010000046.1 GCA_947629725.1 uncultured Clostridia bacterium | reverse complement strand
AGGGGTACTTCGTCGCTTTGCTCCTCGTGCCGCCCTTCGATAGCAATCATAGCGTGCGGGCGATAGGGGTGCGGGGGCCTGCCTCCTTGCCTTCTTCTCAAGGAGAAGCCGAGGGGGGCGTGTCTTCACCATTCCCAAAGAAAAGGCAAAAAATTTGACTTTTATATAAAATATTTTTCCGTTTTATGTGAAAGAATTGACATTTCCGCCATAAAGTGTTATAATCAATCTATGATTTATCTCAAAGATTTCAAACAGGGAAAACTTCTCTATGAGGCGCTCGATTCGGACGTCCGCCTCGGCATTCTCGAAGAGCTGCTCAACAAGGGAGAGCTCAATCTCGCCTATTTTGCGCGGCGGTTCAACGTCTCCAACGGTGCGATCACGGCGCATGTAAAAAAGCTCTTCGAGGCGGGCCTCATCGACGTGACGACCTCCTCGGGCATCCGCGGTACCCAAAAGATCTGCAGCCTCGCAACGGACAAGATCATCGTGGAATTCCTCGCGCTGCCCCGCACGGAGGGGCGGGTGGAGTCGGCGCACATCGACGTGGGGCACTACGTCGGGTTTGAAGTGCACCCCACCTGCGGCATTGCGACGAGGGAAAAGGTGCTCGGCAGGTTCGACGATCCCGCCTGTTTCACCTATCCCGAGCGCGTGAACGCGGGTATCTTGTGGCTTACGTGGGGGTATGTGGAGTACCTCGTCCCCAACTATCTCACGAAGGGGACCTGTCTTAAAGAGCTCTGTTTCTCCCTCGAGATCGCCTCGGAGGCGCCGGGGTACGCCGCCGTTTATCCGAGCGACGTGCACTTCTCCGTCAACGGGAAGGACCTCGGCGTGTTTTTGAGCAAAGGGGAGTATAACGACCGTTCGGGCACCTGCAATCCCGCATGGTGGTATGGCAACCTCGGGCAATACGGCAAGAAGATCCTCATCACCGTGAATGGGGACGGCACGAGCATCGGCGGCGTGAAAGTCTCCGAAACGCGCATCTCCGACCTCGGCATCACGGAGGGCGGGCAGATAAGATTCCGCGTCTCCGTACCCGAGGATGCGGAGCACCGCGGCGGCTTCACCCTCTTCGGCAAGGGCTTCGGCGACTACGACGAGGGGATCGAATGCAGGTTCGTGTTCGGGCCGTCGGAGGAGGAGTATGCCGATTGAGATCGCCGCGCTTTCGGCGCGGTTCCATGTGAATGCGGAGCGGGGAGAACACGGCGTTTTTCCCCGCTTTTCCGCGCGTATGAGGGGGAAGAAAGTCCTCCTCGTCTCTGACGAAACGACGGCGCCGTTCGCCTCTTCTCTTCTCACTTTTTTGAGAGACGAGGGGGTCTCTTGCACCCTCTTTTCCCTTCCCGAAAGGGAGCCCGTCGCCGATGAAAAATCGGTCGCGCTCGTCCAAAATGCGGGAATGGGGTACGATTATTTGCTCGCCGTGGGTTCGGGGACCCTCAACGACCTCGCAAAATTCGCGGCGAAAAACACGGGGAAGGAGTGCGGCGTCTTTGCGACGGCGCCCTCGATGGACGGCTTCACTTCGGGGGTCGCGGCCCTCATCGAAGGGGGCGCGAAAGTCACCCGTCCCTCCGCGGTCGTCTCCGACGTCCTCCTCGACTTCGGCGTGCTCGCAAGCTCTCCCCGCCTGATGCGCGGCGCGGGCGCGGGGGACATCCTCGCCAAGTATTGCTGTCTCACCGATTGGAAGATCTCCCACCTTCTCACGGGGGAAGCGTATAACGCGGAGGCCGCCGACCTCATGTACGGGGCGGTGCGCGCCTGCGACGGGACTCTTCCCGCCCTCGCGGAGGGGAGGTCCGAGGGGGCGGAGCGGCTCATGGAGGCCCTCCTCGTCTCGGGGTACGCGATGGTGATCGCGGGCTCTTCCCGTCCCGCTTCGGGGGCGGAGCACCACATCAGCCACTTTCTCGAGATGGATTTTTTGCGCCGCGGCGAAAAGATCCCGCTGCACGGCATAAAGGTGGGGCTGGGGACGCTCGTCTCCCTCTATCTCTATCACACCCTCTCCCGCCGTCCCGCCTTCCGCGGGTGCGAGAAGGTGTACGCCGCGGCGGAGGGGCTGCCCTCCGTCGGAAGGATACGGGAAAGCCTCTCTTCCCTCGGCTGCCCCGTGCGCTTTTCGGAGATCGGCGTCTCGGAGGAGACCTTCCGCGCCGCCCTCGTAAGCGCCCATAAGCTCCGCGACCGCTTCACGATCCTCTCCCTCTGCAACGGGGAAGGGATCATGACGGACGCCTTGCAAGACGAGCTTTGCGGGGAGTTTTTATGAGGGCGGGCGTCTCCACGGCGACCCTCTTCGGCCGCCTCTACAACGAGGACGCCGTTCCCCTTCTCGCGGAGTGGAAGGCGGGGTGCGCGGAGGTCTTCCTCACCTCCTTTTCGGAGTACTCCCGCGACTTCGGGAAGCTTCTTGCGGAGAGGAAGGGGGACCTGCCCGTCCACTCCGTCCACGTGCTCAACACCCAGTTCGAGCCCCAGCTCTACTCCGACCATCCGCGGGTCCGTGAGGACGCCTTCCTCTGGCTCGCCCGCGCGATGGAGGCGGCGCAGGAGCTCGGCGCGCATTTCTACACCTTCCACGGGCTCGCGCGGTTAAAGCGCACCTTCCGCGAAAACGTTCCCCGCACGGCGGCGAAGACGAGGGAGATCGCGGAGTTCTGCGCCCGCTACGGGGTGACCCTCTCCTATGAGAACGTGGAGTGGGCGTTTATCGACCGTCCCGAGGCGTTCCGCGCCCTCAAAAAGGAATATCCCGCCCTGCACGGGGTGCTCGACGTCAAGCAGGCGCGCATCTCGGGTTACGATTGGCGGGAGTATCTCAAGGCGATGGAGGGGTGTCTCACCCATGTGCACGTGAGCGATGTGCGCGCGGACGGCGGCATGTGTCTTCCGGGGCGTGGGACTTTCGACTTCGACGAGCTCTTCTCCCGCCTGCGGGACGCGGGCTTCGGCGGGCCCGTCATCCTCGAGAATTACGGCAATGATTACGGGGACTTCGGGGAAGTGAAGGCCTCCCTCGAATTTCTCGCGGAGAAGGCGGAAAAGTATTCCGTAAAATGAAAAATTTCCCCGAAAAGGCGGCGAAAAAAATTGACAAGCCCGAAAAGCTCTGCTATAATGGGAGAGCTTTGAAAGAAGCGAATAACTGCTGCGGCGAAGGAGGGTTGAGAAGAGATGTCTACGATCAAAGTCGGCGAAAACGAGAACTTGGAGAGCGCACTCCGCCGTTTCAAGAGAAAGTGCTCGCGCGACGGGATCATCGGCGACCTCCGCAAGAAGGAGTTCTACGAGAAGCCCTCCGTGAAGAAGAGAAAGAAGTCGGAAGCAGCGAGAAAGAGAAGCAGAAACTGAGGAAGATCCGTAACGAGAGTTACGGATCTTTTTTGCGAAAAATGTCGGAAAGGGGCGTAACGCATGGAACGGACGTTGAAATCGCTTGCAAAAGAGGCAAAGGCGCGCATGAAGAAGGGCTTTTGGAAGGACTGCGAGGCGGAGCTCTCCGAGCGGCGCACCCTCGCGAAGGAACAGGGGATCAGCGAGAGCAAGATGGAGCGCTACTTTCAGGAGCAGGTGACGGGGCGCATCAAGGGCGGCTCGCAGGACGAATTCTACCTCAAAGTACGGGAACTCCTCCTCTCGGAGGGAGAAGTCTCCGACGCCATCGGCAGGCTCACCGACCGCGCCTACTACGAGACCTTGTCCTACGCCGAAAAACAGCGCTACACCCTCGAACTCTCCGAAAAATATCTCCGCGCCCTCGAGCGCTTCAAACGGGAGCTCGAATTCGGGGGAAAACAGCGGGGATGACCCGCCGAAAGGGTTGCGTTTTTTCCGCCGTTATGATATAATATCCGGCATGGAAGAACTTGCGGCTCTCAACGAAGAACAGCGCGGGCCCGTCCTCGATACGGAGGGCGCGGTCCTCGTTCTTGCGGGCGCGGGCAGCGGGAAGACCCGCGTTCTCACCGCGCGCATCGCGCACCTCATCGAAGAGAAGGGGGTCTCCCCCTACAACATCCTCGCGATCACCTTCACCAACAAGGCGGCGAACGAGATGAAGGAGCGCCTCCTCACGATGACGGAGATAAGCGGCGCATGGGTGTGCACCATCCACTCCATGTGCGTGAAGATCCTCCGCACCTATGCCGCGCAGTGCGGGCTCGAGGAAAACTTCTCCATCTACTCGGAGCAGGAGCGGAACACCGTCGTCAAGCAAATTTGCCGCGAACTCGGCTATGAGGACGAGGCCATGCTGAAATCGGCGAAGTTCCACCTCTCCAACGCCAAGATGCTCGGGCTCTCCGCGGAGGAGTACGCCGCAAAATACTCCCACGAGCGGAACATCGAGGGGGCGATCAAGGTGTATGTCCGCTACAACGAGCGGCTGCGCAAGAGCAACGCCCTCGACTTCGACGACCTGCTCGTCGAGGCAAGAAAACTGCTGCGCGAGAGCAAGGAGGCCCTCTCCGAGCTCGCGGGCAGGTTTTGCTATATCCATGTAGACGAATTTCAGGATACCAACGCCGTGCAGTTCGACATCATCAAGATGCTCGCCTCCGTGCACGGCAATCTCTTTGTCGTGGGGGACGACGACCAGTCCATCTACGGCTGGCGGGGGGCGGAGATCGCCAACATCCTCCACTTCGAGCGCTCCTTCCCGAAGGCGAAAGTGTATAAATTGCAGCGCAACTACCGCTCGACGAAGGAAATTTTGTCCCTCGCGAACGCCGCCATCTCCAACAACCGCCTGCGCAAGGGCAAGGAGCTCTGGACGGCGAACCCCGAGGGGGAGAAGCCCGTCGTCCACGAGGCGGAGGAGGAGTCGGACGAAGCGCTCTATTGCGCGCGCGTCATCGCGGGACTAAAGCAGGAGGGCTATAAGCTCTCGGACTTCGCCGTCCTCATGCGCATCAACGCCCTCACCCGCTCCTTCGAGCAAGAATTCACGAAATACGGGCTCTCCTACAAGGTGTTCGGCGGCTTCAAGTTCTTCGAGCGCAAGGAGATCAAGGACATTCTCGCCTACCTCCGCCTCATCGCCAACCCGTTCGACGACGAGGCCGTCGCGCGGGTCGTCAACGTGCCGAAGAGGGGGATCGGCGAGAGGACCGTCCAGACCCTCCGCGCCTATGCGGAGACCGAGGGGCTCTCCCTCTACGACGCCGCCCTCGACTGCGATCTCCTTCCCCTCAACGCGGGGACGAAGGCGAAAGTGAAGAGCTTTGCGGACGCCGTGAAGGACCTCATCGTCAAGTCACAGGACCTCTCCGTGTATAAGCTCGCCGTCTACCTTGTCGATACCCTCGGGCTCCGCGATTTCTACCGCGACGGCACCGACGAAGGGGAGGCGAAGGCGGCGAATATCGACGAGTTCCTCGCCTCCGTCGAGGAGTTCGAGCGCTTGAACGAGGAGGCCTCCCTCTCCGACTACCTCCAGCAGATCACCCTCTATTCGGACACCGACGAGATGGATGAGGGGGACTATGTCACGATCGCCACCATCCACGCCGTGAAGGGGCTCGAATTCCGCTGCGTCTTCCTTGCGGGGATGGAGGAAAACATCTTCCCGTCCCCCCGCTCCCTCGACGAGCCGCAGGGGATCGAGGAGGAGAGGCGGCTCTTATACGTCGCCATCACCCGCGCAAAGGAAAAGCTCTACATCACCCGCTCGCGGAGCCGCTTCCTCTACGGCAGAAGGGAGCAGACGGCGCGCTCGCAGTTCCTCGGGGAGCTCTCGGAGGCGCTCGGTCTTCCCCCCGAAAGGGAGCGCTTCGGCGGCTACGGCGGGGGGTACGGCGGGGGGTACGGCGGCTTCGGCGCCTCCCGCGGCTTCGGCTCTTCCCGCGGGTCCGGCGGGCGGCGGGAAAACGTCCGCTATCTCGGCAGGGCGTCCGAGAGGGACGAGGGGACCTTCTCCTTCGGCGGCACCTCAAAACCGCCCTCCCGTCCGCCGCAGCCCGTATCCGCCCCGCCCGCTCGGCAGAACGACGTCGGGGGCTTCACCGTGGGGACGAGGGTCAAGCATGCCCGTTTCGGCGATGGGGTGATCGTCGCCACCCGCGGGGCGGGGAGGAACGTCATCATCACCGTGCGCTTCGAGACGGCGGGAAACAAGGATCTCTCCGCCGCGCTCGCCCCGCTCGAGATCATCGGAGGTTGACCGTATGGACAGAATGAGAGAACTTTGCGATCTTCTGAACCGCTGGGGGTATGAGTACTACGTGCTCGACGCGCCCACCGTTTCCGACCGCGAATACGACAAATACTACGACGAGCTCAAGGAGCTCGAGCGGAGGACGGGGGTCGTCTATCCCGATTCTCCCACCCGCCGCGTGGGCGGGGAGCCCGTGAAGGCGTTCGAGCGGCATGCCCACATCGCGCGGCTCTATTCCCTCGACAAGGCGGTGACGGAGGACGAGCTTGCCGCCTTCTTCACCCGCGTCGAAAAGGCGGCGGGGAAGGGTGCGCACTACACCGTGGAGTATAAATTCGACGGGCTCACCATCTGCCTCACCTACGAGAAGGGCGCCTTCGTGCGCGCCACCACCCGCGGCAACGGCGTGGAGGGGGAGGACGTCACGGCGCAGGCGCTCACCGTGCCGAGCTTCCCCCTGAAAATTTCCTATCAGGGCACCCTCGAAGTGCGGGGGGAGACGGTGATCCGCCTTCCCGTCCTCGCAAAATACAACGAGGAGCACCCCGAGGAGCCCCTCAAAAACGCCCGCAACGCGGCGGCGGGGGCGATCAGGAACCTCGATCCGAAGGTCACCGCTTCCCGCCATCCCGAAATTTTATTTTACGATGTGAACTATATGAGCGAAGACCCCGTCTCCTCGCAGGTGGAGGCGATGGAGTTTTTGAAGAGGGAGGGATTCAAGACCTATCCCTACTTCAAGATCTGTTCCGATTACGACGAGGTGCAGGCGGCGATCGACGAGATCGAGGTCGAGCGCTCCCGTATCGACGTTTTGACGGACGGCGCCGTCGTAAAGGTCAACGAGGAGAGCGTGCGCGCCGAGATGGGGTACACCGATAAATTCCCCCGCTGGGCGATCGCCTACAAGTTCGAGGCGGAGGAGGCGGAGACGGAGGTCCGGCGCGTCTTCTGGCAGGTGGGGCGGACGGGAAAACTCACCCCCCTTGCCGAGGTCGAACCCGTGGACCTTGCGGGGGCGACGGTGCGCCGCGCCACCCTGAACAACTTCGGCGACCTCACCCGCAAGCGGGGGCGCGTGGGCTCGCGGGTACTCATCCGCCGCTCCAACGAGGTCATCCCCGAAATTTTGGGGGCGATCGAGGGGGGAGAGGGGGACGTGCCCGTCGAAAAGCCCGCCGTGTGCCCCTGCTGCGGCGCGCCCATCCGCGAGGTCGGCGCCAACCTCTTCTGCACCAACCGCGAGTGCCCGCCCCGCGTCGTGCAGAAACTCACCCACTACTGCTCCAAGAACGCCGCGGACGTGGAGGGCATGAGCGAATCCACCCTCACCCTCCTCCTCGAAAAGAGGGGAGTGAAGAGGTTTTCCGACCTCTACGCCCTCACCGCGGAGAGCTTCGCGGGGCTCGAAGGCTTCAAGGAGAAGAAGATCGCAAACCTCCTCGGCGCAATAGAAAAGAGCAAAAAAATTCCCCTCGACCGCTTTCTCTACGCCCTCGGCGTGGAGGGGATCGGCAGGGTCGCCGCGCGCGATCTCTCCGCCTTCGGCTCGGTGGAAAAGGTCGCCTCTCTCACGATGGAAGAACTCCTTGCGGTGGAGGACGTGGGAGAGATCACGGCAAACAATATTTTGAATTACTTTGCGGACGCGGAGAATCAAGAAGAACTCAAAAGGTTGAAAGAAATCGGCGTCGAGCCCTACACGGAGGAGCGCACGAAGGAGGGGGCCTTCGCGGGCGAGAAGGTGGTGCTCACAGGGAGCCTTGTATCGTTCTCCCGCACCGAGGCGCAGAAAAGAATAGAGGCGCTCGGCGGGGAGTGCCAAAGCGCGGTGACGGGGCAGACGACCCTCGTCGTCGCGGGAGAAAAGGCGGGCAGCAAGCTCGACAAGGCGAAAAAGCTCGGCGTGCGCGTCATCGGGGAAGAGGAATTTTTGGCTCTCCTCGGCGCGGGCGAAGGTTAATTTTCGCAATCGTTACGAAAATACTTGTAAATCCCGCGGGCGTGTGCTATAATAGTGAAACACGATACAAAGGGGTGGAAGTGCGATGTACAGTATGACGGGTTACGGTAAGGGCGAGTATCGCGAGGGCGGCGTGGAGATCGTCGTCGAAGCGAAATCGGTGAACAACCGCTTTCTCGACATTGCCGTGAAGAGCCCCCGCATTTTTGCGGCGCACGAGGAACTTTTGCGCAAGATCGTGCGGGAGAACATCTCGCGCGGGCACATCGACCTCTTCGTCTCCTATGCGGACAGGCGGGAGCGGGAGAGGACCTATTCGGTCGATCTCTCCGCGGCGCAGGGGTATGTGCGGGCGGCGGAAAAGCTCGCGGCGCAGTTTCCATCCCTCGAAAACGACGTAAAGCTCTCTTTCCTCCTCCGTTCGCCCGAAGTGTTCGGGTTTGAGGAGGTCGCGGCGGGTGCGGACGAGGTCCTCGTCTCCGCCCTCGAAAAGGCCGCGCGGGACGCCCTTTCCGCCCTTTCCGCCATGCGGCTCGCCGAGGGGGAGCGGATCAAGGAGGACCTGTGCGCCCGCGTGAAAACGGTGGCGGACCTCCGCGATAAGATCGCCCTCCGCGCTCCGCTCGTCGCGGAAGAATACCGCAAAAAACTCACCGAACGGGTGGCGGAGTATCTCGGCGGCAAGCTCGACGAGACCCGCATCCTCACCGAGGCCGCGGTGTATGCCGACAAGTGCAATATCGACGAGGAGCTCACCCGCCTCGCTTCCCACATCGAGGAGTTCGGCGAGATCTGCAAGACCGACCGCGTGGGCAGAAAGCTCGACTTTCTGGTGCAGGAATTCAACCGCGAATGCAACACGATCTGCAGTAAATCCAACGACGCCGCGGTCACGGCGCTCGCGCTCGAGATGAAGAACGAGATCGAAAAGATCCGCGAGCAAATTCAGAACATGGAATGATGGAGCGCGATCTTCTCATCTGCATCTCGGGGCCCTCGGGCGTAGGCAAGGGCACCCTCGTAAAGGAACTCACGCGGGACGACCCGAACCTCGTGCTCTCCGTCTCCTGCACCACCCGCGCCCCCCGCAAGGGCGAGCGCGACGGCGTGGAGTACTTCTTCATCTCGCGGGAGGAATTCGAGCGCGGGATCGAGGCGGGGGACTTCATCGAATACGACGAGCACTTCGGCAACTACTACGGCACCCTCCGTTCCTATGTCGAGGGGCAGCTCGCCCTGCACCGCTCGGTGATCCTCGAGATCGACGTCGTGGGCTCCCTTGCGGTGAAAAAGCAGATGGAGAACGTCGTCACCGTGTTCATCGCCCCGCCCTCCGCGGAGGCGCTCGAATCCCGCCTCAAGGGGAGGGGATCGGAGAGCGAGGAGCAGCTCGCCATGCGCCGTGCGCGCGTGGAGTATGAGTTCTCCAAGTCGAAAGAATACGACTACGTCGTCGTCAACGACGATCTCGAAAGCGCGCTCGGAGAGCTGCGCAGTCTCATTCAAAAAGAAAAAACAATTTTGAGGTGATAGCATGATCAACGAACCTTCGGTAGACGCGCTTGTGCGCAAACTCGGCACGGAGGAAGAGCCCGCGAGCAGATACGAGCTCTGTATCGTCGTGGCGAAGCGGACCCGCCAGATCATCGAACAGATGCAGTCGACGGGGGTCACGGAGCTCCCCGGCAAGCAAAAGGAGATCCTCCTCGCCTGCCAGGAGATCCTGAACGGAAAAGTAAAGAGTTCCAAAGATTAAAACCGTGCCCCGCCCGCAGCGGGGCGGTTTTGTAGTACGCGGGAGAGAGAAGTGATCGCGGAAGTCATCGTCGACATCGCCCACAGCGAAGTGGACAAAATATTCGACTATCTCTGCGGGGAAGATACCCAAGCGGGGACGCGGGTCGTCGTGCCCTTCGGAAGGAGCGCGGCGACGGGTTTTGTCATGCGCGTGAAGGAAAAGAGCGACTACCCCGCCGAAAAACTCAAGAAGATCTACCGCGCGGAGGAGGTCGCCCTCACGAAGGAGAGCCTCTTCCTCGCCGAAAAACTCGCCGCCCGCTACCGCTGCCCGATGGCGCTCGTTCTGCGTCTCTTTCTCCCCGCCGAGATGCGCACGGGGAAGGTCGCGGAGAGCTACCGTACCTATGCCAAACTTGCGGGGGACTATGTGCCCTCCGCCCGCGCCAAACAGCAGAACGCCC